>JAOTTJ010000189.1 GCA_029864465.1 Gammaproteobacteria bacterium
GAACGCGCCGAGCAGGATCGCCATCCCCGACGAGCCGGGCACGCCGAAGAACAGTGTTGGCAATAGTGACCCGCCTTCCTTGGAGTTGTTTGCGGTCTCCGGCGCGATAACACCTTCGACGGCGCCTTTGCCGAAGCGCTCCGGGGTCTTGGAGGATTGAACCGCGTGGCCGTAGCAGATCCACGAGGCCGCATCGCCACCGAGCCCCGGAACCATGCCAATGAATGCACCGATGAGGGACGTACGCAGCGTCAGCCCCCAGTGACGAAACACGTCGCCGAGGCCTCTGATGACGCCGCTGAGACCATAGTTCGAACCTTGCGCGCGGCGCCCGGCGATCGAGCCTCCGGCGACCCCGAGCGCAATCATCTCAGGGATAGCAAATATCCCGAGCACGGCCGTGATGATGTCGATCCCGTCCCAGAGGAAGAGCTGATCGAACGTATAGCGCTGCGAACCCGTCTGCGGGTCGAGATTCACACAGGCCATCATGAGCCCGAACAATCCGATGATGAGCCCCTTGATAAGGGAGTCACCCGACAGCAGCGCGATGAACAATATCCCGAACAGCGCGAGCAGGAGGAACTCGGACGGGCCGAAGGCGAGCACGACTGGCCGCAGCAGCGGGAGAATCGCGAGCAGGAACAGTCCCCCGATAACACCGCCGACGGCCGAAGCACCCAGCGCCGCACCGATCGCGCGCCCGGCCTCGCCGTTACGCGTCATCGGCAGACCGTCGACAATCGTTGCTGCGTCGGGCCCCGTGCCTGGCACGCCGAACACGATGCTCGGAATCGAGCCCCCCGTATGCACGACTGCGTGCATGGCAACGAGAAAAATTGCACCGGCAAGGGGGTCCATGCCGAACACGAACGGAATCGCCAACACGATACCGAGCTTACCGCCGAGTCCCGGAACGGCGCCGAAGAACATCCCGGTCGGCACTGCGATGAGCAGCAGCAAAAGATGATACGGCGAACCGATAACCGCCAGCAGCGCTGCAAAGATGCCACTCATGTCCATGCCGTCGACTCCAGGTGATGCGCCGTGCCTATGCAGCGCGCGAAGCCTGTGCGAGACGAGAGCTGCCTCATCCGCAGACCAGTGTCGTCAGAACGTTGCCGACGCGAGCTCGACCTCGTGGCCGTTGCGCCCGCTCAAGCTCGCGCGCCCGGCGTCGGACGCGACCGCACGTTTGATGATCTCGATCGTCTCGGGGGACTGATCGAGCGCCGCGACCACTAGATCGCGCACTTCCTCACCGAACGCCGGGTCGATAGGCCGGCGCGCGCGGGCTGCATCGGCTCGCAATGCTGGATCCTCGAGAGATGAGCGATAGGCCTCGCGCAGGTCGGCAAGCCGCGCGGCCGGCGTCCCGGCTGGCGCCGCGCTGACACGTCCGAGCTCAGCCATCATGCTGACCAGGCGAACGATCTGCCGCGCGCGCTCGTCGGTCGCATAGTCGAACGCACTCGGTACACCCTCGATACGTCCGCCGACGGTCAGAACGTAGCTCGCGTTACCGGCACCGACAAAATTCTCGACGGAGCTTGCCGAGGCGACAAGACCGCAGATCTCGCCGCGCAGCATCGCCATCTCGGCCGCGCTGCCCGCGTAGCCGGGGATGATCCGAATGTTCAGGTTCAGGGCCTCGGCGAGCAGGAGTGTGTCGACGTAGGATGCCGAGCCGATACCGGCGCTTGCAAAATTCACGGGTTCGCTCGCGGCGAGAAGGTCGTCCAGCGTCGTGACGTGACATCGCGCAGAGACGATCACCGCGCGCACCTCGCCGGCCGCCTTGCCGATCCAGCTGAGATCTCTGAGGTCGAAACGCAGCGAGCGGTTACCGGCCAGCTGCCCATAGATCAGTCCCGCGTTGAACGTGCCGATCGTCAGGCCGTCTGGCTTCGAGCGCGCGAGCGTATTCGCACCAACGAGGTGCCCGGCGCCCGGAACGTTGCGGATGATCACGTGATCCGCCCTGAGATGCTTCTCCATGTAGGGACCGATCAGACGTGCGTAGGCGTCGTAGCCACCGCCCGCATTGGTCGCGACGATGTAGCTGACGTTCTTACCTTCGTAGAAGCTCGACAGACCCGCGGACTGCGGCCCGCCCAGTGCGAGCGCAGCTCCGAGCACAAGCACATTGATTCCGCTTCGCATCGTGTTCGGGCTCAACCCCGAAGACAGGTAATTTCCGATCTGAATCCGACCACCACGCTCGAACACCTGGCGTTGACGACCCAGCGTGCGATGCAATCGGAGCTCGCACAAAAGATGCGTGCGGCGGACTCGGGGCTGCTGCTGATCAACCGTTGAGCCGCCAGATGGCGATATTGAGCGCCGTCGCGAATCCGACCCAGAGCGCATAGGGCAGCAACAAAAACGCCGCCGTTCGCGACGCGCGTGCGAACGCGACGGCTGTCGCGATGATGGCGACCAGCAGCGCGACGATGTCGATTGCAGCGAGACCCGGGCGCTCGAGCCCGAAGAACAGCCACGACCAGATCGCGTTGAGGCCGAGCTGCGCGAACCACAGGCCGAGCGGCACGCTGAGGCGCGGCTGCGCGCGCCAAACCAGCCACGCGCTCAGGGCGATCAGCACATAGAGCACTGTCCAGACGGGGCCGAAGAGCCAGTTCGGCGGCGTCCACGCGGGCTTGACGAGCGCGGCATACCACGGCCCCGGCATGAACTGCGCGCCGAACGCCGCAGCACCGAACGTGATCACAAGAAAACCGAGCAGATACACGATTGCGCGGCGCGGAGACGGGCGGTGCTCCGCCGACTCTCTGGTCATAGCGACTCCGACTCTGCGCGCATGCTCGGCAAAGAAAAATGCAACACACCATAGCCCGCTGCGCCTGCCAGCAGCGAGCCCATGATAATCCCCAAGCGCTCATCGAACAGCAGATTGACGCCCGTGCTCTCGAATGCAAGCGAACCGATGAACAAACTCATCGTGAAGCCAACCCCGCACAGCAGTGCCACGCCGTAGAGATGGCTCCAACGTATTCCGTCGGGCAACTTGGCGAGACCGAGCACGATCGCGATCCAGCAGGCCCCGAGCACGCCGATTTGTTTGCCGAAGAAAAGTCCCGCGACGATCCCGATCGTGACCGGATGCATGACCTGCTCGAGACTCAGCCCACCGAGCGGAATCCCAGCGTTGGCAAAAGCGAAACAAGGCAAGATGCCGAAGGCCACAACCGTGTGCAGATCGTGCTCGAGATCGTGCAGCGGGGACTCGCCGTGCTCCGGATCGCCGATCGGGATGAAGAACGCGAGCAGGACCCCCGCCAGGGTCGCGTGCACACCGGACTTCAGCAACGCCACCCACATGATTGCACCAACCAACAAATAGGGTGCGTGTTCCGTCACGCCTCGCCGGTTCAAGAGGGCAAGCACGGGCAAACAAATGGCAACGACAGCGAGCGCTGCGAGCGATAGGTCACTCGTGTAAAACAACGCAATGATGACAATCGCGCCGACGTCGTCGAAGATCGCAATCGAAACGAGAAAAATGCGCAGGCTCAACGGCACCCGATCGCCGAGCAGTGCGAGAACCGCCAGCGCAAAGGCGATGTCAGTCGCCGCCGGAATTGCCCAGCCCTGCAGCGCAACCGCATCGCCTTGGTTGAACCAAACGTAGATCAGCGCCGGTGCGAGCATGCCGCCGACGGCCCCGAAGCCCGGCAGCACGATCTGACGCTTATCCGCGAGGTGTCCAGCCACGAACTCGCGCTTGAGCTCGAGTCCGACGAGCAGAAAGAATATGGCCATGAGCCCGTCGTTGATCCACAGCAGTAGCGGCTTGGCGATCTCGAAATCGCCGATGCGGATCTCGACGGGCAGATCGATGAGCGCGCCATAGAGGCCCGCGAGGGGTGAGTTCGCGATGAGCATCGCGACGATCGCAGCAGCGACGAGAATCGTGCCGCCGGCTGTCTCCAGTTTGAGGAAATCGCGAAGCGCGCCGAGCATGTGCGCCTTGATACCAGGGTTCGGGCCGCGGCGCCAGGGTGCCCGAGCCGCAAACGGCGCGCGGACTCACACCCAGCACCATCGCTGCGATTGCCGAGGGGTTAGCCCCACCGGCCTCGCGCGCGCTCTAGGAGCCGCCTGTCAGCGAGCGGGCTGTGCTTGGCGGTAGCGTTGGTAGCGCGCGTCGCTCTCGTCGTAAAACGTTCCCCAGGGGCGCGTATCGGTCACGTCCCAATAGAGCGGATCGTCGGGCAGGCGCTCGTTCAGGAAACCTTGCTCATCGAGGTAGACGTGGTTCGACGGGCCGTTCGTATCGCTGCAGGTATTGAAAAGCGGCCTGAGTTCCGGCCGCGTCTCGGTGTCGAGCCCGAACAACAGTTGCTCGGTGACCGGGCGCACGAACACGTCGGCATCGTATAGCGTGATTTCTCCCTCGAGACGGTCGCCGACGCGCCGGTAGCGCTCGACGGTCTCGAGCGCGTCCGTGAACTCGATGTAGCCGCCGTACCAGCCCCGGATCTGGTTGGTGTGCACGACGAGCGCGTCACCATCCCAGAAACCGATCGACTCACCGTGCCATTTCGGATACGCAAAGTCGGGATCGCTATGACCGCTGTCGTCCGTATAGATCCGACGGATGTAGTTGCTCGCATTGTCGGCGCCCAAGGTCCAGACGCGCTCGGGCGTGACGATGATCTCCTCCATCTCCGTGATCGAGCGAATGAAGCCGCCCGGCAGACAGAACGCGCCCGGCGCCCAAGGCCGGCCTTCGGCCGTCGCCTTGATGTTCTGCACGAAGTACTCGCGATAGCGCGGCGTCAGCAACGCAGCGACGTCGCTCGCAGGATTGGGCGTGCCGCGAAACGTGCCGCCGAACGCGCCACCGCGCAGCGCCCAGCGCCCGCTCCAGTCGGGCAGGGTCGCGCTCGTGTGCGCCGTCCCGCCCCGGGCGGCCGCCCGCCACGCCTCGTAATGTTGTTGCGCGCTCGTAAATTCATAGGGGCTGACGAGCTCGCGTGCGCCGACTTGGCCGGTGCCCTCGCCGCCGTAGACTCGCGCGCTACCGAGCTGTCCGGAGGCGCCGTCGACATACGTGTCGAGCGCCATGCCGCGGATCTCGTCGACGGTGTTGTTGAGGTAGTAGGCGGGATCCGTCCAGAGCTCATCATCCGCGTGAAAGTTCTCTGTCGTGAAGATCGTCTGCGCGCCCGCGTGCGTGCAGAGCATCGCGAGCGCGACGGTGACGTAGCGGCCCTGAGATCCGACGGCCCGCATGCGGGCGCTCATCGCGAAGTTTGCCGGCTCAATCGTAGATCCTGCCGTCGGGACCGACGATCGTGTTGTAGTTACCGCCAGGGCGACCGTCGCGCAGTGGATACATGTTCACAGTGACAACGTCGCCGATCTCGAACGTCTTGGCACCGATGCCGCGGCGAATCATGTTCGGGATGTTCGACATCTCGATCCAGTACTTCACGACCTTGCCTTGCTCATCCTCGACGTCGACATAGAGAAATACGTGCGGATTCGTAAAAGCCATGTCGGAAACCTTGCCCGTGATCGTCACCTCCTGATCGTGGTCGAACATCGCGTGCGAATGATGCGCCTGGGCGGAGACGCCGATACCAAATATGGATGCGCCGACCAAGCGGATGATCGTAAATTTTCTCATGAGCATCTCCTTTTGAGCCGACGGCCATCTCCCAAACAGTGCTCGAGCGCGGACCGCCGTTAGTCTTGGCACCGAGAGTAGCCGGTCAACGAAATGCTGGCAATCTCTGCACGCGATTCAGGTCCCGAACCAGCCTACCACGAGGCCGTCGAATAGCCGCATTGCGGACCCGAACTCGAGAACGCCGCAGAACGCCGCCCAGGTCCCAGCCGCGCCCACGCTCGCATGCGCTTGCCCGGGCCGGAGGCGGGGCGTAGATTCGAACGCAGCGTCATTGTCGCGATCACGAGCCGGTTAACCCCATTGGCCCCGCGTGTACGTTCTATGATGCCGAACCCATCTCGAGCGAGGGACCGACGATGCAAGCTAGCCGTGTCCTCAAATATTTCTTCGCCGTCGCCGCGCTATTCGCGGCGACGAAGTCCATCGGCCAGCCCGATGTCCCCGATGTGCTGCAACCCTGGCAGGACTGGGTCCTGCACGGTGAGGAATACCGGGCCTGTCCGGTCCTCAGCGGCTCGATGCCCGGGCAGCCAGCCGCGCATGTGTGCGCGTGGCCCGGCGAGCTCAGGCTGACGGTCGCTGCGGCGGGCGCTCAATTCACTCAATCGTGGGAAGTGCACGCCGAGGATTGGCTGGCGCTGCCCGGCAACGCCGAGC
>JAOTTJ010000015.1 GCA_029864465.1 Gammaproteobacteria bacterium
GAGCTCGGCGAGTGCAAAGTGCGCAGGGTTCGGTGCGGCTCGGGCGATCAGGCTGCGCCGCCACTCATACCAATCCCAGACGAGCGTCGGGTTTTCGGTAAACGCTCGAGGTGTCGCAAGCGATTCGGCATCGTACTTCGCCCAGAGCCCGGTCTGCGCGTCCCTGAACGTCGGCACACCGCTGGCTGCGGAAACGCCCGATCCCGTCAGGACGAGCCAGCGTTGAGCCGAGACGAGGCGCTCGGTGAGGCTGGCAGATAGGGATGCGGGCGTGGGGCCTCTCGTCAAGCGCCGCCGTCGCCAACAGCGAGTTGGCGCAGGACGTACTGCAAAATTCCGCCGTGCACGAAGTACTCCTGCTCTTTCGGCGTGTCGATGCGCACGCGCGCATCGAAGCGTACCTGCTCGCCGCTGTCGCGGGTGGCCGTGACGTTGACGGTCTTACTACGGCCTTGGTCGGCTCCGTTGATAGCGTAGGTCTCGGTGCCGTCGAGTCCGAGCGAGGCAGCGTTCTGACCCTCGACGAACTGCAAGGGTAGTACGCCCATGCCAATCAGATTCGACCGATGGATACGCTCGTAGCTCTCGACGAGGACTGCCGCGATGCCGAGCAGCTTCGTGCCTTTCGCGGCCCAGTCGCGCGAGGAGCCCGAGCCGTACTCTTTGCCGCCGATCACGATTAACGGCGTGCTCTCAGCTTTGTACCGTTCCGATGCGTCGAAAATCGTCATGAGCTCACCGCTCGGAATGTGCTTAGTCCAGCCGCCTTCCTTGCCGTCTGCGAGCTGATTGCGCAGGCGGATATTGGCGAACGTGCCGCGCATCATAACTTCGTGATTGCCGCGCCGGGAGCCGAAGGAGTTGAAGTCCGCCTGTGCCACGCCTTGATCTCGTAAATAGTTCGCGGCTGGGCCGTCGGCCGCAATCGAGCCGGCGGGCGAGATGTGATCGGTCGTGACCGAATCGCCGAGCACCGCGAGCACACGTGCGCCGGTGATGTCCGACGTCGGCTCCGGCTCGAGTGTCATCCCTTCGAAGTAGGGCGGATTCTTGACGTAGGTCGAGGCGTCGTCCCAGGCGTAGGTTTGACCCTCAGGCACATCCAGACCGTTCCAGTTCGCGTCGCCATCGAAAACGCTGCCGTAGCTGCGTTGGAACATGGCGGCATCGATATTGGCGGCCATGACATCCTGAATCTCTCGCGATGTTGGCCAAATGTCGCGCAGATAGACAGGGTTGCCATCTGCATCCTCGCCGAGCGGGTCGTTGTAGAGATCGACATGCATGTTGCCGGCCAGGGCGTAGGCGACGACGAGCGGCGGCGAGGCAAGGAAATTCATGCGCACGAGCGGGTGAATGCGCCCCTCGAAATTGCGGTTGCCGGAGACGACCGAGCAGCCAATGAGGCTGTGTTGCTGCACGGCCTCGGCAATCTCCTTGGGCAGCGGCCCGGAGTTGCCGATGCATGTCGTGCAACCGTAGCCGACGACGTTGAAGCCTAGCCCCTCGAGATCATCCAACAGCTTCGATTTCTCCAGATAGTCCGTGACGACTTTCGAGCCTGGCGCTAGCGAGGTCTTGACCCAGGGTTTGGACTTGAGGCCACGAGCCATCGCGTTGCGCGCGAGTATGCCGGCGCCCACCATAACGGCCGGATTGGATGTGTTCGTGCAGCTCGTGATCGCGGCAATCAGAACGGCGCCGTCGGTCACGTCAAACGTCTCCGCCCCGATAGTCACATCCGTCGCAACGGACGTCCCGCGTTCCTTCGTCGCCTCGGCCATCAAGCCCGTGACGCTGGCTGCGGCGCTACGCAGCGGAATACGGTCCTGCGGCCGCTTCGGACCGGCCAGGCTCGGCACGACGTCGTCGAGGTCCAGGGAAAGCGTATCGCTATAGCGGGCGTCGAGATCGCTGCGCCACAGGCCCTGCTCCTTGGCATAGGCCTCGACAAGGCGGACCTGATCGGGTGAGCGGCCCGAGAGCTCTAAATAGCGTAGTGTCTCGCCATCGATGGGCACGACGGCACAGGTGCTGCCGAATTCCGGCGACATATTGCCGAGCGTCGCACGGTCGGCAAGCGGCAGGTGCTCCAGCCCGTCGCCGTAAAACTCGACGAACTTGCCGACCACGCCGCGCTCTCTGAGCATCTCAGTGACGGTCAGCACCAGATCGGTTGCTGTCGCGCCCTCGGCGAGTCTTCCCTTGAGCTCGAAGCCGATGACCTGAGGAATCAGCATCGTGATGGGCTGACCGAGCATCGCGGCTTCCGCTTCGATGCCACCGACACCCCAACCGAGGATGCCGAGGCCGTTGATCATCGTTGTATGCGAGTCGGTGCCCACGAGCGTGTCGGGGTAAGCCAGCCGCCGACCGTCCCTCGTCGCGTCGAAGACGACGCGGCTGAGGTATTCGAGATTGACCTGATGGACGATGCCGGTATTCGGCGGCACGACCTTGAAGTTGTCGAATGCGTTCTGGCCCCAGCGCAAGAAAGCATAGCGTTCCTGATTACGTTGAAACTCGATCGCATTGTTTGCGGCCAGCGAATCGCGCGTGCCGAAGTTGTCGACTTGCACGGAGTGATCGATGACGAGCTCAGCCGGCGACAACGGGTTGATCGAGGACGGTGAGCCACCTAGCTTGACCACGGCGTCGCGCATCGCCGCAAGGTCTACGATAGCGGGAACGCCCGTAAAGTCCTGCAAGATGACGCGCGCCGGCGTGAAGGCAATCTCCTGATCGGGCTGAGCCGAAGGATCCCAGGCCGCGAGCGCTTTGATGTCGTCGGCCGTGATGTTCTCGCCGTCCTCGTGTCGCAGCAGGTTCTCGAGCAGGATCTTCAGAGAATACGGTAACCGTGCTACGCCGCTGTCGCCGATCGCATCGAGCCTGAAAATGTCGAATTCAGCGTCGCCGACAGTGAGAGGCTGGCGCGCCCCAAAGCTGTTGATCATGAGGAAACCTCGTACTGTTTGGATGCCGGAGCCCGGCGTGCGGGCGCGGATTATAGCAAGGTCGCGAGCACCTATCTCGCCTAGCCGACTGCCTCGAGCCGCGCATGGCGCATTTCGGCCGCGCGGATCGTCGCGCCGCCCAGGCAGCGGTCTCCAGAGTAGAAAACCACGTACTGCCCGGGCGTAACGGCGCGCTGGGGGCTCTCGAAGACGACCTCGAGTGTGTCCGGCCCCGTCCTTACCGCGGAGCAACGCTGATCCGGCTGGCGATATCGGGTCTTCGCGCGGCATTGCAGCACGACGCCGCCATCCCAGCCCGCGGGCGGGTCGTTGATCCAGTGCACAGCGTCCGCCGCGAGCCAATCCTTATAGAGCAGGGGGTGCTCTGCGCCTTGTACGACAAGCAAGCTGTTCGTCGCGGTCTGCTTCTCAGCGACGTACCAGGGCTCATCGCCGAAGCCACGCAGGCCGCCGATAGCCAGACCGTGCCGCTGGCCGAGTGTGTAGAACGCTAGGCCGCAATGTTCTCCTATCGTTCGCCCGCCTGGCTCCTTGATCGGGCCCGGCTCGGTTGGCAGGTAGCGTTGGAGGAATTCGCCGAACCGCCGCTCACCGATGAAACAAATTCCCGTACTGTCCTTCTTGTGCGCGCTCGCGAGATTCGCGGCGCGTGCTCGAGCGCGAACCTCGCTTTTGAGCATTCCGCCGAGCGGGAAGACGACGTCGGCGAGCGCGGCTGCATCGACAGCGTGCAGGAAATAGCTCTGATCCTTGTTCGGGTCGGCACCTTTGAGTAGCTGAGGCTGGCCGCCGTCGGCGGCGAGACGCGCGTAGTGGCCCGTGGCTACCGAGGTTCCGTCGAGCCGCCTAGCGTACGCGCGCAGCGTGCCGAACTTGATTTCGCGGTTGCAGAGCACGTCGGGATTCGGTGTGCGCCCGGCCCGGCACTCGGCGAGAAAATGCTCGAAGACGCGCTCGCGATATTCATCGCTGAAGTTGACGCGATGCAGGGGCAAGCCGAGCTGGCGTGCGATCTTGCGCGCGTCCTGGAAGTCGGCCGCCGACTCACAATGGCCGTCGTCCTCCCAGTTCGTCATATGCAGGCATTCGACGTCGTGCCCGGCATCGCGCAGCAACAGTGCAGCGACGGCGGAGTCGACGCCGCCGGACAGAGCTACGATGACTCGCTCGGACGTTTTCACGGCGCGATATTAGCAGACCAGCGACCGTGTCCTAACCGAGTCCGGGATTATCCTGAGGTCGCCGCGGGAATTTTCGAACGGCCGTTCGGTTTGGTTGCCCGGCTAGACTCACTAAGCCGCACGATCGTGCGAATTTGCCGTTATCGACTCAATTGCCGGCTTGGCGGAGGCGATCCTCCAGGCACGCTTCGGCCAGGCACGACAAGGGGAAGCGCGTCCCGCTGCGATAATCGTCGATACAACGCAGCACCATCGGACTGCGCAGGCGGTTTTGCTGGCCCAGCAGTTGCTCACGGGTCAGCCAGTGCGTCGTGATGATGACCGGATCGAGCTCGGGTGTAGAGTTCGGCGCCTGGGCCTCACCGCAAAATGCGACGCGCAGGAAAGTGGCGTCGTCCGGTTCGCTGTACCAATGGTAGAGCCCCAGCACTGCCGTTGGCTCGAACCCGTAGCCGGTCTCTTCGAGGGTCTCGCGCACGACCGCCTGGATGAGTGTCTCACCAGCCTCTAGATGGCCAGCAGGCTGATTGAAGACGGCCCGTCCGCCTGCGTGTTCCTCGACCAGCAGGAAACGTCCCCCGTCCTCGATCAGTGCGGCGACCGTGATATCGGCGTTGCGTACGGTCGTTGGTATCGTGAAAGTCGTCGGATCGGCCACGGGGCAAACATGTAGCCTATAAGTGCAGCTGGCGCAGCTCAGGCTCGTGCTCGCAGGCCTGCCAGAGCTGATCGAAGCGTTCGAGATACGTCTGAGCTAGCTCGGGCTCCAGCGCCAGCATGCCGTCCCAGCAGTGTGCGTCGGGTCGGTACATGATCGCGCGATCATCTGCGAGACAAAACGCATCGCGGCAATCGCGGTACTCCGGCTTGGCGTGGCGGATCTCGATGTAGCTGTTCAGCCGTCGTCCCATCGTCACGAATTGGTTGCCGAGCTTCATGGTCCGCTCGGGATGAACGATGAGGACCCGCACGCGGGCGAAGCTTCGCGCGAGGATGAATTTTTTGAGCTTTTCGAGAAAGATATCGTGATCGTAGATCTCGGGCTCGAGATCCTGCGTCAGGATCGCCAGGCCGCGTTCCGCGTGCCCGATGAGCTCCGCCACGGCCGCACGAACCTCTTCGCGGCTCGCCAATACTCGGCGGCTGGGCTCATTGTCTCTGCGTACGATCATGCTTGTCCCGTTGCCGTGCCCCGCTCAGCCGCGGCGGCCGATGACAAGCCTTGTCGTCGATGGTGGCGGCTGGGCTCTTTTTCGAGCCTCTGACGGCGATTTTGCATAAGTGTCAACAACTTGCTGTGCCGCAGGTCACGTTTCACGGTCCCGGAGGGAGGCCGAGTCGCTCAAATCTCGCGCGCGAGCTCGGCGGCGAGGCCGATATAGTCGGTGGGCGTCAGACCAGCTAGACGTTCGCGCTCGGCTGCGGGGATATCGAGGGTGGCTACGAAGCGCGCGAGCGCCTGTTTCGTGATGGCCTGACCTCGCGTGAGGTCTTTGAGCTGCTCATAGGCGTCCGCAATCCCGTATCGGCGCATGACCGTCTGCACGGCCTCGGCCAGGACCTCTGTGCTCGCGTCGAGGTCGCTTGCAATACGCTCGGGGTCCGCCTCGAGCTTGTCGAGGCCCTTCTGACAAGAGTCGATCGCGAGCAGGCTGTGACCCAGCCCCACACCGAGGTTGCGCAGCACGGTCGAATCGGTTAGATCTCGCTGCCAACGCGAGATCGGCAATTTCGCCGCGAGAAAGCTCAGCACGGCATTGCCCATGCCCAGATTGCCTTCGGCATTCTCGAAATCGATCGGGTTGACCTTGTGCGGCATGGTCGATGAGCCGACCTCGCCGGCGACCGTACGCGAGCGCAGATAGCCGAGGCTGATATAGCCCCAGACGTCCTGACAGAGGTCGATGAGTACGGTGTTGTAGCGGGTCACTGCCTGAGCGTACTCGGCGATCCAATCATGTGGCTCGATTTGCGTCGTATACGCCGTGTTCTCGAGGCCGAGCGAGCTGAGGAAGCGGGCGCTGATGTCGCGCCAGTCGAGATCGGGGTAGGCAATCGCATGAGCATTGAAGTTGCCCACGGCACCGTTGAACTTGCCGACGACAGTGACGGATGCAAAACGGCTGGCCTGAGTCTCGAGTCGGGCGACGAAGTTGGCGAACTCCTTGCCCAACGTGGTCGGTGAGGCCGCCTGGCCATGCGTGCGCGCCAACATCGCCAGTTGCGCATGGTTATGGGCCAGCTCTCGCAGGGAGCCGGCCAGCGCCCGCATGCGTGGCAACAGGATGCGCTGGCGAGCGTCCCGGAGCATGAGCGCATAGGCGAGATTATTGATGTCTTCGGACGTGCAGGCGAAATGCAGGAAGGGGTCGAGTTGGTTCGCGGCGCTCGAAATACCCTCGAGCCTCGCACGCAGGAAGTACTCGACGGCTTTGACGTCATGATTGGTTTCGCGCTCTATGGCCTTGGCTTGCTCGGCATCCTTGATGCTGAAGTTGTCGACGAGCCGATTGAGCACGTCGTTGACGGGGCGCTCGAGCGGGGGTAGGTCCTCGATGCCGCTTTCGTCGGCAAGGAACTGCAGCCAGCGGACTTCGACTAGCGTCCGGTAGCGAATCAGCGCGTATTCCGACAGGTACTCGCGCAGCGGCGCCGTCTTGGAAGCATAGCGGCCGTCCAGCGGCGAAAGGGCGGTGAGCGAGGCAGTCTCCACGGAAGCGCCCGGTATCTCTATACAAGCAACGGAGGAGTGCGCATCATACACGCTTTCACCGCCAAGCTGCGGTCCGGCCGGCCGGCGGGACCCGTCTCTACGCGGCCCCAAACGGCTTCGAAGGAGCACCTATGACAGGCGATTTTCGGATTGAGCGCGACAGCATGGGTGAGCTGGAAGTGCCGGCTGACGTCCGCTGGGGCGCGCAGACGCAACGCGCCGTGAACAACTTTCCCTTGAGCGGCCTCACGATGCCGGTGCCTTTCATTCGTGCGCTAGGGTTGATCAAATGGGCTGCGGCCGGCGTCAATCGCGATCTCGGGTTGCTCACAGCCGATGTCGCCGAAGCCGTGCAGGTTGCGGCATTGGCCGTGGCCAATGGCGAGCACGCTACGGCGTTTCCCGTCGATGTGTTTCAGACGGGCTCGGGCACGAGCTCGAACATGAATGCCAACGAGGTCATCGCAAACCTCGCAAGTGAAGCGCTCGGCAGCCCCGTGCATCCGAACGACCACGTCAATATGAGCCAGAGCAGTAACGACGTGATCCCATCGGCTATCCACGTCAGCGCTGCCCTGACCGTGACCCAACACTTATTGCCGGCGCTCGATCACCTCGCGATCGTCACCGAACGCAAGGCGCACCTGCTGGCCGATATCGTCAAGACTGGACGCACGCACCTCATGGACGCGATGCCTGTGCGGTTCGACCAGGAGCTCACGGGCTGGGCTACGCAGATCCGAGCCGGTTACCAGCGCATTGCCGGCACGCTAGGGCGGCTCAGCGGCCTCGCCCAAGGCGGCACGGCCGTCGGCACCGGCATCAATGCGCATCCCGAGTTCGGCGTGCGCGTCGCTGCCGCCCTCGCGGCCAAAACGGGTATCGCCTTCCGGCCGCCGGATAACTACTTCGAGGCCTTGAGTTGCCAGGACACGGCCGTGGAGCTCTCCGGCCAGCTCAAAACCACGGCCGTGAGCCTAATGAAAATCGCCAATGATCTGCGCTGGATGAACAGCGGGCCCCTAGCGGGGCTTGCCGAGATCGAGCTGCCGGCATTGCAGCCAGGCAGCAGCATCATGCCGGGTAAGGTGAACCCCGTCATTCCAGAAGCCGTCGCCATGGTCGCGGCACAGGTCATCGGTAATGACGCAACGATTACCGTTGCGGGTCAGTCCGGCAATTTCCAGCTCAACGTCATGTTGCCGGTTGTGGCCTATAACCTGCTGCAGAGCATCGAGCTGCTTGCGAGCGCAAGCCGGGTCCTGGCTGATTCCGCTGTTGAGGGATTCGCGGTCAACGAATCTCGTTTGCAGGAGGCACTGGACCGCAATCCGATACTCGTGACTGCGCTGAACCCCGTCATCGGCTACGAGAAAGGGGCCGAGATCGCCAAACAGGCTTATCGGGAGGGCTTGCCCGTACGCGAAGTCGCCGCAAGAGAGACGGATCTCGACGAGGCCCAGCTCGAGACCCTGCTCGATCCGGTCGAGCTCACGAAGGGCGGCATCAGGGACTAAGCGAACGCCTATGCGCACGCTCATACAAAGCCGCCTCACGCAATTTCGACCGGCAGCGGACCCACTCGCGCGAACGTTGGCCAGCGTCGAGGGTGAGGCGCCGGTCGAACTTCGCGACCGGCTGCGCGGCGCCGCGCCGGCAGCGGTGCTGCTCGGTCTCATCGAGCGTGCTCATGGGCTGGGGGTGCTATTGACGCAGCGCGGCGCACATCTGAGCGTGCACGCAGGCCAGATCAGCTTTCCAGGTGGGCGGCTCGAGAAGCAGGACAGCGGTCCGATCGATGCCGCACTCAGAGAAGCGGAGGAAGAGATTGGTCTCACGCCTTCGCTCGTGCAGGTCGCCGGGTGCCTGGACGATTTTCTGACGCCCACGGGATTCCTCATTACGCCTGTCGTCGGTTTCGTCGATTCGGGGTTCGAGCCGAAGGCCGACGCGAACGAGGTCGACGACGTCTTCGAGGTCCCGCTCGACTTTCTGCTCGACGAGGCTAACGTCGGCATCAGTTTTCGCGAACGCATGGGTGCGACGTTTCGGATGTACGAGTACCGCTACGGGAATCGTCATATCTGGGGCGCAACAGCGGCGATTCTGATGAATTTCAGAGACGTTATTAGCTAAAAAAACAATGATCTATGAGTGATATCCAGAAGTTACTGGAGATAATGGCCCGGCTGCGCTCAGCGGATGGTGGCTGCCCGTGGGATCTCGCGCAGACGTTCGAGACAATTGCCCCGTACACGATCGAGGAGGCTTACGAGGTCGCCGAGGCCATCGCTAATGGCGACATGCGCGAGCTCGAGCAGGAACTCGGTGATCTGCTCCTGCAAGTCGTTTATCACGCCCGCCTGGCGCAGGAGGCTGAGCAGTTCGAATTCGGCGACGTCGTCGAGGCAATCTGCTCGAAGATGATTCGACGTCATCCGCATGTGTTCGGCGATACGCCAATGACGGATGCGAAGGCGCAATCGGCCGCCTGGGAGGATATCAAGGCCCAGGAGACACGCAGCGACCGCGTCCTCAGCGACGTACCCATTGGTCTGCCGGCATTGACGCGCGCGGCGAAGCTTGGCCGGCGCGCTTCCCGAGTCGGCTTCGATTGGCCGGACGTGGTGGGCGCACGCGCTAAAGTCGGCGAAGAGCTTGCTGAGCTCGATGAAGCGGTCTGCTCGGGCGATCGAGACGCGATCGAAGCGGAGATGGGCGATGTATTGTTCGCGCTCGTCAACGTCTGCCGGCACCTCGAGCTCGACCCCGAGACCTGTGCGCGAATGGCGAACAGGCGCTTTCAAGCGCGGTTCGAGCAACTCGAGCAAGCGGTCGAGGCGAGTGGGCGTGAGTGGCGCTCGTTCGAGCTCGAAGAGCTCGAGGCGTATTGGCTGGCAG
This sequence comes from Gammaproteobacteria bacterium, assembly GCA_029864465.1. Classification (GTDB taxonomy): domain Bacteria; phylum Pseudomonadota; class Gammaproteobacteria; order Steroidobacterales; family Rariloculaceae; genus JAHEEM01. Next base: position 9,774 of record JAOTTJ010000015.1, read on the forward strand.
CAAAAAAAGCGCTAGGAGATAGCGCTTAGCGGGTGCAGCTGGTGATTCGCGAGAGAGAGCGGGGAGCGGCTTCTGGGTCTTGAATCGACCCCGGGGGGTTGAAACCGCTCCCCGGTTAGGCTCGTCGCTACTGTGTCGGGGTCATGTGCACGAACACCTTGCGCGCGGCAAGCGTCAGGGTGGTCTCGTCGAACGTGCCGTAGGCTGCCAGCGACTGGGCATTCGCGCCCGCGCCGAGCCGATTGACAAGCTCATCGTGGAAGTCGGCAAAGTCGGCGAATTGCTCGATATGACCCGGCTCCCAGATACCGTACAGTCCGCGCGTGCCGGCAGGCGCAATCGTTGCCGGCCCCGTAAGATCGAACAGGTTCACGAGCTCGCGACCGAGCAGCAGATGATGGCGTGTGCCGATCTGTGGGTTGGCCATATCGAGCACGAGCCCCGTCATTGGGTTCATGCTCGAGAAAGGCACGGCTGTGCCGCCCAGGCCCCAGCCGATGCCGAGCGCTGCCGGGATATCGCGGTGATCAACGACTGTGCGACCAGTGAAATCGGGCGGCGCCTCGCCGAACGGCGTCACGAAGCCGAACACGCGCACTGATTTGTCGACTTCGAGCGCATCGAGCTGCAGGGATCCCGTGTGCACCTCGTAATCGAGCGGGTCGGCATCGCTCATGGCGTTGACGCCTGTGCCCGTGAAATCGAACAGGTCGATTCCAAGACGATCGATTCCGCGCAGGCGCATATTGAGCTGGCCGGCAACGACGCTATTGACCGTGCCGTGCAAGTGCGTGACCAGCATACGCACGCGGCCCTGCGTCGCATCCAGAATGAGCGCAATGTCGGGGCCGAGAGGGTCGTTGCTCGCGACCTGCGGATTCGTGAACTGGCCGAAAGCGACAATTCGTTGCCCGACCGAGATGTCGCCCTTGTCGAGCATGGCTTGAGAATCGCCGACTTTGCTTACGCGCGTGCCGTCGCCAATCTCGACAATGACCGTGCGCCGATAGTGGGCGGGCCGGTCGCGATGCACGGCAAGTGCACCTTTGACCGTCAGCGTGTCGCCGTTGCGCGCGACGACGTTGCCGTGCACCGCGGAGAATCGATCCCCGCCGACACTGTCGCCGGCGTGCACGATCTCGGCTGTGAATTGTCGACTCGATACGTCGAGCGTACCGAAAGCGACAGTCAACGCGCCGGCGCCGAGGTCTTCGAGCGCCGCGAGGCCCGGTGCACCCGTGTAACTGGCGTCACCGATCTCGAACTCCGTTGTCGAGGTCGTAAAGACGGTCAACGTGCCGAAATCGCCATCACGCCGGTGCCAAGGCCGCACGCGAATATCATAAGTACCGGCAGCCGTGTCGACGTCGATGAGCACACCGCGCACACGTAGCTCTTTTTCGTCGAGCGGGCGTACTTCGGCAGACAGATATGGCCGAGTCATCACGCGGGCTGGGGCAAACGTCAGATCGACCTCGTGGGATGCCGACAAGTCGAAATCGATGCTGAGCAACGCCGTCCTGCCGCGCGTGATCACCAATCGCTCGCGGTCGTCGAGCTGGATCTCGAGATCCACGACGCCGAGCTTCGCACCGGTGTCATCGACAGCCTCTGCAAGCACCACGCCGCCGGCCGATTCGACGAATATCTCGGCATTGCTGTAATCGACCCGAATCGAGCCGCCGGCGATGTCGCCTGGCGCGACCAGGGCCGAGGTCAGTAACTCGGACAACGTGCTGAGCTCGGCAAAGTCGATGCGTGTCGCTGCGGGTAGCATCTCGACCGACGCGCCGTTCCGACGCTGCAGGGAGACTGATAAAACATCGACGGTATAACTGACGAAATCGGCGTCGGCGTCCGTGACCGCGACGAGCAATTCGCCGCATTCACTCGCCGTCGTAGGGTCGGCGGGATTGCACGAGGCGGCGGTCGGGCCGGAGCCACCAGAGCCGCTCCCGGAACTGCTGCAGGCGGCAAGTACGGCGGCGGCAACGAGCAGGCTGATTAGGCGCTGCAGTCGGCCGAGGCCGGCGAGGTAAACATTCATAACCATCTCCCTGGTAATCGACTGAATCTGCCCCTTACAACGCGCAGGCTGTCGATTTGGTTGACGAGTCCAGGGTTATGTCGAGTGGGGGGGCGCGTTCGACCTGTCCGCGGCGGGTTAGCGGCCTCGCAGATCGAGCGCGGCTGAAGGAACGGCCTATTTCAGCAGGGACCCGAGGAGGCCGCGCACGAGCTGTCTGCCCAGAGAGCTTCCGACGGAGCGAGCTGCGCTCTTGAGTAATGCCTCGCCGACACCTTGACGCCGGCTCCCCGTGGAGCGCTGGGCGGCTTTCGCGGCTTTCGTTGCCGCCTCCTCTTCTGCCTCCAGTTTCGCGATCTCTGCCTGCCGCGCTGCAGCGGTTGCGGCCCGCTCTGCGAGCAGCTCGTAAGCCGAGCTGCGGTCCATGGTCTGCTCGTACTTGCCTTTCAGTGGCGAGCGTCCGAGCAGGGCAACGCGCGTGTCGGCGTCGACCGGTCCGATTTGCGATTCCGGCGGCCGGATCAGCGTGCGCCGCACCGGTGTCGGCGCGCCGTCATCGTCGAGTGTCGAGACGAGTGCTTCGCCAACGCCCATCGACGTAATCACCTCATTGACGTCGAAGGCTCCGTCGCTGCGAAATCCTTTCGCGACTGCGCGCACGGATTTCTGATCGGCTGGCGTAAACGCGCGCAGCGTATGTTGCACCTTCATACCGAGCTGGCCGAGCACGGTCTCAGGCAGGTCCAACGGGCTCTGAGTCACGAAGAACACGCCCACGCCCTTTGATCGGACGAGCCGGACGACCTGTTCGATCTTCTCGAGCAGTGACTTCGGCATGCTTTTGAATAACAGGTGCGCTTCGTCGAAGAACAACACGAGCTTCGGCGCGGGCAAGTCGCCACATTCGGGTAGCTCTTCGAACAGCTCGCTGAGCAACCACATCAGAAAGGCTGCATAGAGCCGCGGCGACTCTCGGATCAGCCGTTCTGCGGACAACAGACTGATGACACCGTTGCCGCCGAAGTCGCGTTGCATGAGATCGGTGATCTGCAGCGCCGGCTCGCCGAAGAAACGATCGGCGCCTTGCTCCTCGAGCACGAGTAGGCGCCGCTGGATCGCGCCGATGGAGGCCGGCGCGATGTTGCCATAGGTCGCCTGAAGATCAGCGCGATGTTCGCTCATCCACGTTAGCATCGAGCGCAGATCCTTGAGATCCAGCAGCAACAATCCTTCGTCGTCGGCGATGGCGAAGCAGGCATAGAGCACGCCTGTCTGCGTGTCGTTGAGCTCGAGCAGACTCGATAAGATCAGCGGGCCCATCTCGGAGATCGTCGTGCGCACGGGATGGCCGTCCTCGGCGTAGATATCGAGAAATAGTGTCGGGTAGCCGCGTTGCTGATAGCCCTCGATCGGAATCGCTGCAAGTCGCCGGTCAATTTCCTTGTGCGGCTTGCCGTTTTGCGAGATGCCGGACAGATCGCCCTTGATGTCTGCGGCAAAGACCGGCACGCCCAGGCGGGAGAAGCCCTCGGCCAGGATCTGCAGCGTTACGGTCTTGCCCGTACCCGTCGCACCTGCAACGAGACCGTGCCGGTTGCTCATGCCACCGAGCTGCGTCACGAGTTGGCCGTCACTACCGCCGATGATGATGGGGTCAGTCATGGTTCAGTCTCTCATGCATTAGAACAAATTCGTCAACGGGTTGCTGCGCAGCGCCGGGAGCAGGTCGCCGAGCCATGCTGCGGGCCACGGGACGCGTAGCACGTGGTGAAACAGGAGATACCACGCGGCCGAGGTCAGTACGGCAACGGCGACAGCGACAGGCCAGCGCTCCCGGCCCTCGGTCAACGTGAAGCCGAGGAGGAAGACGAACAAGGCCGGAAGCAGGCCGATAACGGTCGCCGCGACCACCACGAACGAGCACCAAGCGAAATAGCGAAACGCGCGCCGGCGAACGTCGCTTGCCGAAAGATCAGCGAAATCGGCTTGAAGGTCCATCGAGGCCTTTGCTGACTCGCTCGGCTGCGGCGTCGGACGAATGAGCATCGATGTCGTCAACTGCAGTCCGACGAAAATCAAGCCAGCGCTACCGACGACGAAGGGCACGAGGCGTGCGCCGAGCTCCCAGTCGGCCGCAGCGAGAATGCACACGATGAGAAATACGCAGATGCCGAGCGTAAAGACGAAGTCCTTGTTCATAAACTCGGAGTTGAAGCGCGCCACGAATGGTTGCCGCTCGCGTTTTAGCATGCTGAGGAGTCGACCCAGCAACGGCTTGCTGATTCCGTAGAGCGTGATCGCGAATACCGTGAGCACGATCGGCCGCGACAACCAGTCGGTGTCATAGCGCTGGAAAGAAATGAACAGGTAACGCTCGATGAGTCCGCCGAGCACGAAGCCGAGTAGTAGCGGCGGGCGTGGCCATTTGACGCGCTTCATGGTCCAGCCGAGCGCGCCGAACGCGAAGAGCACGACGATATCACCCCACTGTCGGCTGCCCTGGAATGCACCGATGAACGTCACGGACAGGACGATCGGCGCGAGCAGCCCAACGCGGACCTTGGCGATGCTGGCGAGTTGATTGGCGAATAGGAAACAGATGCCCGAGCCGAGTATGTTCGCCAGTGCGACCGTCCAAACGAGCGTGTAGGTCACGTCGAGGCGCGTCGACAGCATGTCGGGGCCCGGTGTGATGCCGTGGATCAGAAATGCGCCGAGCAGGAGCGCCATCGCTGCCGTTGCCGGAACACCAAAGGCGATTGTCGAGACGAGTGCGCCACCTTCCTTGGCGTTGTTCGAGCTCTCCGAGGCGATCACGCCTCGAACGTCGCCTTTGCCGAACGTCTCATTCGCGCCTTTCTCCGAGCGCAGCGCGTGACCATAGGCTATCCAGTCGATCACTGCCGCGCCGATGCCGGGCACTGCACCGAGGACCGAGCCTATCGCCGAGCAACGAATCATGAGCCAGAAATTTTTGAGTGTGTCCTTGACGCCTTCGAGCTGACCCTGCCGGCTCGCGTGTTGTGCATCGATCGGTACGACGCGGCGGGCGATGGCCATGTCGGCGAGCTCCGGTATCGCGAATAGCCCGAGGGCAAGCGGCACGAGCGGAATGCCATCGATCAGATACAAGGTCCCGAACGTCCAACGCTCGATGGCCGTGTTGGGCTCCTCTCCCGTCGTCGCGATCATGACGCCGATCGTTGCGGCCGCAAGACCTTTGAGTCGTGCACCGCCACTGAGCACGCCGACGAGTGAGAGGCCGAACACGCAAAACGCGAGCAGCTCGGGTGAGCCGAACGTCAGAATGACGGGCCTCAGAATCGGCACGCTCAGCGCGAGGAAAAGGGCGCCAAACAACCCGCCAAGCACGGACGCTGAGAACGATGCCCCGAAGGCACGTGCCGCAAGACCTTTTTTGGCCATCGGATGGCCGTCGAGAATTGTCGCGGCCGAGCCGACGGTGCCTGGTACGCCGAACAGGACCGCCGGGATCGTATCCGAGGTCACAACCACCGCCTGCAGGCCGACGAGAAACGCGAGCGCCGTCAACGGGTCCATGTCGAACGTGAACGGCAGGAGCAACGACAGGCCCACGACGCCGCCGAGACCGGGGATTACACCGAGCGCGAGTCCGATGAGGACGCCGAGTGCGACGAACGTCAGGCGTTCGGGATCGAGGACGATCGCGCCGGCGCTGAGCGCCATATCCAGCATCGAAACGTCCACGGTTCCTATCGCTCCCCCCTCCCAAGGAGCGAAAATCTCAACACGTTTCGCGCCGAGTTACCACTGCGACGCAAATGCGACACTCGAGGCGGCCCGGCGCACGCGGCGTTGCTCAGTCGATGCCGAGAATCGTTTTGGCTGCATCGAGCGTTGACGCTGGCGTGTTTAGCGAGCGTTCGACGAACGCCGTGAGATCAGCGCCATTCGTCGGATTGAGCCGGGCTTTGACGGTGGACTCGAAATCGGCCTCGAACTCGGGGTCTTCCATAAGCCGCGCGAAGGCCTCGCGCAGCGCCTCGACGCGCGCTTGCGGCACGCCCGGCGGTGCGAACAGGGGCCAGCCGAGGCGCGAGCCGATCTCGATGAAGTCCACGAGTTCGCGATCCTCCGGTTCGGTGACGAGGTCGCCGAGGTAGGGGACACCGGGCGTGCCCAAGGGATCGGGCGGGCCGACGTAAAGCAAATGCGAGATGCGCCCGTCCGCGAGCCAATCGGGTCGCGAGATCGCCCAGTATTGCAGGCTGCTCGATTGACCGTGCACCTCGCCGCGCTCCATCGCGAGCACCACATCGTTGCTGCTCTGATAGCCTGCAATGAGTTGAAATTTCAGATTGAGCAACGCTTGGACGATAGCCGGGAACTGATGGGCCGGGGACCCTCGACCGGTCGTGCCGATGAAAATCTCGGTTTCTTTGGCCTCATCGAGCGTCGTTGCAGGCGCCGTGCTGAGCACCGAGATGATGCCCGTGTATTTGATCGCCGAGCCGATCCAGTTGATCTCCCGTCCGTCGTAGCGTGCGCGCCGAGGCTCGAGTAGTTGCGAGGTCACGATGCCCGGCAACGAGTAGCCCAGCGTCGTGCCGTCTTTTGGTGCCGATCGATAGAGGTGATTGCTCATCGTGACGCTACCACCGCCGGGCATGTTGACGACGACGACGGTCGGGTTGCCGGGGATGTGGCGGCCGAGGTGCTGGCCGATCGAGCGTGCTGAGATATCGGTCGTGCCGCCTGCACCCGAGCCGACTAGAATCGTTACAGTGCGACCGGCATAGAACTCCGCTGCCGGCTGCGCAACGACGACGCCATGTGCGCACATCAGAAAGAGCAGAACGCGCTCGATGAGTTTGGGCATGCAGAGAACCGCTGCGGCTTTGGCTTGTTCGCCTAGAGGTCTGGAAGGATAATCGACCTCAATCCGCAGTCAACTGAAGGCAACCGAGCGCGTGCAAACGCCCGGTGGCCTCGAGTTTCGCCTAGATAGATAGAGAGAGAATCGAACCGGCTTGGATATCTCCGGACAGTACCGAATAGCGATGCCGCGCGAAGCCGTCTGGGCGGCGCTCATGGATGCCGACGTCTTGCGCCGCTGCGTGCCCGGCTGTCAGTCGCTCGAGGAGACCGCGCCGAATGAGTATGCCGGGAAAGTCGCGCTCGCCATCGGCCCCGTCAAGGCAAGTTTCGACACGGCCCTCAAGCTCACGGACCTCGATGCGCCTGCGTCCTACAAGCTCACGGGTTCCGGGCAGGGCGGGGCCGTCGGATTCGGCGAAGGTTTCGCCGCCGTAAAATTAATCGATGAGGATGGCGACGAGACAGTGCTGCGCTACACGGCGGGTTTTCAAGTCGGCGGGCGTCTCGCTCAACTCGGTTCGCGCCTCGTGCTGGGCTCGACGCGCAAGCTCGTGGACGAGTTCTTCGACAATTTCGTTAGCGAACTCGATGGGCGCGCAGAGCGCGTCGTGCCGCCCGCGGCAATTCAAGCCAAGCCGACAGTCGGTCATCGCACGCTCGTGTTGATCTCGGTCGGCGTGCTAATGCTGGCGTGGTTGGCCTGGTGGCTGCTCGGGCCGGGTACGGCCGAGTGATCCCACTGCAGCTCAAGGTCAACGGCGAGCCTGTTGCCGCCGAGATCGAGCCAGCCACGTTGCTCGTGGAGCTATTGCGCGATCAGCTCGGCCTGACGGGCACGCACGTCGGTTGCGACACGAGCCAATGCGGCTGCTGCGTTGTGCATGTAGACGGGGTTGCGCTCAAGAGCTGCACCCTGCTGGCGATTTCCGCACAGGGGTCTGATGTGGTAACGATCGAAGGCCTCGCTACGGGCGCTACGCTCCATCCGATGCAGAAGGCTTTTCACGAATGCCATGCGCTGCAGTGCGGTTACTGTACGCCAGGCATGATCATGAGTGCGGTGGCCTTGCTCGAGCGCAATCCGGATCCGAACGAGGCCGAGGTTCGGGAGGGCCTGGAGGGCAACCTCTGTCGGTGCACGGGCTATCACAATATCGTCAGGGCCGTGCTCGCGGCCGCCGCCGAGATGCGAGGAGGTTAGTTGTACCCGTTCGAGTACGTACGCCCCGCGTCTGTGGAGGAAGCGATCGGCCTGAGGCGAGCGGATGCGGGGGCGCAGTGGCTTGCGGGCGGCATGACGCTGCTACCGTCGATGAAGCTTCGCCTGGCAGCCCCGAGCCAGCTCATCGATCTCACGGATGTCGAAGGACTCGATGAGTGGTCGATCGGTGACGAGCACATCGTGCTCGGTAGCATGTCGTCACATCGACGGGTCGCCGAGGCCGACGAAGTCCGTACGAGGATTCAGGCCTTGAGCACGGTCGCAGCGGGTATCGGCGATCCGCAGGTTCGCAATCGTGGCACGCTCGGCGGCTCGATAGCCAACAACGATCCGGCTGCGGATTATCCGGCTGCCTTGCTCGGTCTTGGCGCGACGATTCGAACCTCGCAACGAGAGATCAGCGCCGATGAATTTTTCAAGGATTTCTTCGAGACGGTGCTCGAGGACGATGAGCTCGTCGTGGCCGTGAGCTTTCCGGTGCCGCGGCGCGCCGCCTACTTGAAGTTTCGCACCCCGGGCTCGCGTTACGCGCTCGTCGGCGTCATGGTCGCCGAGACTCGCGACGGCGTGCGCGTTGCCGTGACCGGAGCGGGACCGGGCGTCTACCGAGCGACGCAGCTCGAGACCGCGCTCGCTGAGGATTTCCGTCCCGAGGCGTTGGTCGGACTCGACATGAGCCCTGATGGACTCAACGCCGACATGCACGGCAGTCCCGAGTATCGCGCACATCTGACCGGCGTGCTGGCACGCCGGGCGACGGCGCAAGCCATTGCTTGCGAAAACTGAAGGGCTCGAGCGATGACGACAAGCTATCCGGATTTTCAGGAACATCTAGCGAATCTCGAGGCGCACGGCCTGCTCACACGCATCGACCGACCGATCAACAAGGACACGGAGCTGCATCCACTCGTGCGTTGGCAGTTTCAAGGCGGCCTCGCGGAATCGCAGCGCAAGGCGTTTCTGTTTACGAATGTCGTTGACGGTTCTGGGCGTCGCTACGATATCTCCGTTGCTGTCGGGGCGTTCGCGGCGAGCGCCGAGATCTATGCGCTCGGCATGGGCGCCACCGTCGAGAACATCGGCGCGAAATGGATCGAGTGCATGGCGAACCCGATCGCACCCGTGCGGGCGGACGCGGCGCCGTGCCAGGAGGTCGTTATCGCGGGCGATACCTTGCGCGAGCCCGGCAACGGTATCGACCGTTTTCCCGTCCCGGTCTCGACGCCCGGCTACGATGCCTCACCTTACCTGGCGGCGACCGTCGTAACGACGACAGATCCCGAGACCGGCGTTCGCAACATGGGTACGTATCGCGCCGCGCTCAAGGCGCCGGATCGCTTAGGTGTGCGTATGGCCACTCGCGTGGGCGGTGCCGGCGGTTACCTGCACTGGCAGAAGTACCGCGAACGCGGTGAGGCGATGCCGTGTGCGATCGTCGTCGGTGCGCCGCCGGCCGTCCTCTTTACGGGCCCGCAAAAGCTTCCAGTCGGGCAGGACGAAATGGGAGTCGCTGGTGCGATTGCCGGTGCGCCGATTCGTATCGTTGCCGCCAAGACCGTTGATCTGGAGGTGCCCGCCGATGCGGAAATTGTCGTCGAGGGACTCATCGACACCGAGCTGCTCGAGCCCGAGGGACCGTTCGGGGAAAGTCACGGGCACGTTGCACTCGAGGACTTCAATATGTCCATGCAGATCACGGCGATCACGTGCAAACGAGAACCCGTGTTCGCCTCGATCATGAGCCAGGTCACGCCGAGCGAGTCGAGTGTGCTCAAGCGTGTCGCCTATGAGCCGCTGTTTCTCGCACACCTGCGGGATGAACTGAAGATCAAAGGCATCCTCGGTGTCACGATGCACGAGGCTTTGTCGAACATTCGGCCGGTGATTTTTCTGCGGTTCGCCGACGGTACAGCGCGCGATGAGGTCTGGAGAGGGCTGCACGGCGCAGCGACACTGCAGGCGCAATGCGGCAGAATCGTCATCGCAGTCAGCGAAGACATCGACCCACACAATCTCGATGCGATCTTCTGGTCGCTGGCCTATCGCTCGCGCCCGGCCGAGGACCTCGAGATCGTTCGCGACCGCAAGATCGGTCACGGCCCGAAGTCAGGGCGCGGCAAGAGCGATTCGGGCTTCCTCGTCGACGCGACACGCAAACATGCTATGCCGCCGCTGGCTTTGCCGGGCAAGATCTACATGGAGCGCGCGCGGGAGATCTGGAACGAGCTGGGCCTTCCCGAGTTGCAGGTGCGCTCACCGTGGCACGGCTATTCACTCGGTGACTGGAACGAGACTTGGGAGCGCTTCGCGCAGCAAGCTGTCGCGGGGCGCTGGGTGGAGAATGGGGCAGAGACCTATGCGCGTCGGCGCGCAGGGATAACGCCGGAAACGCCGGTGCGTGAGATCGAGGGCGATGACTGACGAGCTCGAGCTCAAGTTCGACGCGCTAGCGGTCGGGGCGTTCAAGTCCGTCGGCCGACCGGTAGCACGACGCGAAGACCTGCGACTCATTACGGGCAAAGGGCGCTTCACGGACGACTTCAACGAGCCGGGGCAGGTGGTTGCCGTCCTCGTGCGCTCACCCTACCCACATGCGCGCATCAATCGGATCGATAGCGACACCGCGAAACAGATGCCCGGTGTGCTCGCCATTTACACGGGTGAGGACTGCCGCGCCGACGGGCTCGGCATCATTTCGCACAGTCCGGTGCCGTCAACGCGCTCGGATTTGAAACTCACGGCACCCGGTGGCGGCGCGATTTTCGAGGGCCCGCACGCGCTGTTGCCGGTGGACAAGGCGCGCCACGTCGGCGAAGGCATCGCGATGGTCGTGGCCGAGTCGCATCGGCAAGCGCTCGATGCGGCCGAGCACGTGCGCGTCGATTACGAGCCGTTGCCGTGGGTTGCCGATAGCGCCGTGGCCATTCGTGACGGTGCGCCGACCGTTTGGGACGAGGTTCCAAACAATGTCTGTGTCGATACGCGCTTCGGCGATACCGCTGCCACTGACGCAGCTTTCGCCAGTGCGGCGCACGTCATCGAGATGGAGTTTCCGATCCAGCGTGTCACGGCGACACCGCTCGAGCCGCGTGCGGCCCTCGGTCAGTACGATGAAGCTAGCGGGCGTTATACGCTCAATGCGGGCAGCAACGGTGCCGTGACTCACAAGCGGCAGATCGCAGGCGCCTTGAACGTGGATCCCGAGAACATTCGCGTGCTGTGCTTCGACGTCGGCGGCAATTTCGGGACCAAGAATCGTGTCTATGTGGAGTTCGGTCTCGTGCTCTGGGCTGCGAGGAAGATCGGTCGGCCCGTAAAATTCCTCGCGACGCGTTCGGAGTCGTTCTTGAGCGACTACCAGGGACGTGATTTGTTGACGAGAGTCGAGCTTGCGCTCGATGCCGACGGTACCTTTCTTGCGTATCGCGCCTCGAACCTCAGCAACGTCGGTGCGCGCATCGTTTCACTGTCGCCGCTCGGTAAGGGCGCGCCACTCGTTACGGGAAGCTATCGGATTCCTGCCGCAGAGGTGCGCGCATGGGCAGCGTTCACGACGACGACGCCGACGCAGGCGTATAGAAGCTCCGGGCGTCCCGAGGTGATTCACGCACTCGAGCGGATCATAGACACGGCTGCACACAGGCTCGGCTTCGATCCCATTGCGTTGCGTCGCAAGAACCTCGTTTCCAGCGAAGAGATGCCCTACACGAATGCGTTTGGCATCACGTACGACAGTGGCGACTACATCAAGAGTATGGATATCGCACTTCGTCTGGCGGATTGGGACGGGTTCGAGGCGCGCGCACTGGCTGTCCGAGAGCGAGGATTGCGGCTCGGCCGCGGTTTTGCGAACTACGTCGAATCGTCAATCGGTGCGCCACGTGAGCGCGTCGATATGACGATATCGCCCGCAGGCCGAGTGGAGGTCGTCGTCGGCACGCAGCCGACGGGGCAGGGCCACGAGACGAGCTTTGCGCAGGTCACCGCCGACCTGCTGGGTATCGATGCCAATGCAGTCGACATCGTCTATGGGGATACCGACATCGTGGCTGAAGGCGGTGGCTCGCATTCCGGGCGCTCGATGCGTCATGCGAGTACGGCGATTTACGGCGCGATCGAAAAGCTCAAGGTCTACGCGATTGAGCTCGCGGCCGATGTCTGGGGCATCGAGACGCAGGCCATCGGTTACGGTGACGGCCGGTTCGTCGAGACGGGCGGCGCGCGGCGCTTCGACTGGTTCGAGCTTGCGGCCTTGGAGGCCGAGCGTGCGGGCGGCGGAGACCAACGCGGTCTGCGCATTTCGCATTCACATGAAATGCATACGCCAGTGTTTCCCAATGGTTGCGCTGCGTGCGAGGTCGAGGTCGATACCGAAACGGGCTTCGTACGCATCACCAAGTACGTGGCCGTCGATGATGTCGGACGCGTGATCAATCCACTGATCGTCGACGGGCAAACGCACGGCTCGATTGCGACAGGCGCCGGCCAGGCGCTCTGGGAACAGTGTTATACCGACCCCGACTCCGGACAACCGCTCAGCGGCTCCTTCATGGACTACGGAATTCCCCGCGCAGACGAGATGCCGTCTTTCATTACAGCCTTCAACGAAGTTCCGTCGCCGACGAACCCGCTCGGCGTCAAATCGGGCGGCGAGGGGCCGACGACCGCAGCGCTCGCCGTCATCATCAATGCAATCGTCGATGCGCTTCGCGATCTCGGTGTAGACGACATTCCGATGCCGGCGACACCATTCCAGGTCTGGCAATCGATCCGCGACGCGCAGGGATAAGACGATGGTGCAGAAAAATAATCGAGCCGAGCTCAGGCTCATCGCGTTTCCGGGTGCACCGAATCTGCCGATTTTCGCCGGACTCGAGCACGGTTTTTTCGAGGCTGCCGGTCTCGATCTCGAGATCGAGACGACGCCGAGCTCGAAATATCAGATCGAGGCGCTCGTCACGGGCCGTTACGACATCGCCGCGACGGCATTCGATAACGTTGTGGCTTACCGCGAAGGTCAAGGCGCGATCGAGCTGCCGACGCCGCCGGATCTTTTCGTCTTCATGGGCGCAACCCGCATCGAGCTCTCGCTCGTCGTCGCACCCGAGATTCGCGAGTTCGCCGACCTGCGCGGTAAGCCGCTCGCGTTGGACGCGCTCGCGACGGGCTTTGCCTTCGTGCTGTACCACATGCTCGAGCAGGCAGGCCTCGCGCTCGAGGACTGCGAGCTCGTGCCCGTGGGTGCGACGCCGCAGCGCTGGCAAGCCGTGCGCGACGGCGCAGCTGCGGGAACGTTGACGATCGAGCCGTTCACGAGCGTCGCCGAGGCGCAGGGGTTTCACGTATTGCAGTCGAGCCGCGAGTGTTTGCCGGACTACCAAGGCGGTATTTTTACGGCGAGCCGTGCGTGGGCCGAGGCGCACGAGACCGAGCTGGCTGCATTCATGCGCGGTTACCTCGACGGGCTGGCCTGGACGCTCGATCCTGCGAACTACGAGGCCGCGACTGCTTTGCTGCTCGAGCGTATGCCGGCGATCAAGCCACGGGTCGCGCCCGCTGTCATGGCGAAGCTCCTCGATCCGGCGACGGGTTTGACGCCGGGCGGTGCGGTGGACGAGGCGGGCATGCGTACCGTGCTCGAGTTGCGCAGCCGCTACGCAAAGCCGAACAAGCAGCTCGAGTCCACCGAGCCTTATTTGGATCTATCGAGCTACGCCAACGTGACAGGCAACGTGCCGATCTGAGACCGGCCCGCTCGCTGGAATTCGCTACGCGCAGCCTCTATGCTCGATGCGCAACGGCATCGGCGCGTGAGAGGGGAACGGCATGAGCTCCAAACGACAATCCGACGGTTTGAACCGGCGCGAATTCATCGCGGGCGCAACCGGGGCGGGTCTCGCAGCGACGAGCCTGACAAAGCCCGAGCAAGCCCAGGCGCAGGAACCCGGTGAGGCGCTTGTCGCAGCCGCGCCGCCGAATGCCGACGCGATGGCGATGGAGGGCGACATCCCCGCGGGCTACAGCAGCGCCGAGGCCGGCGAGTATTTCGTCAAGCGACCGGGCTCGGACTTCATGGTCGACGTCATCAAGAGTCTGAACCTCGAGTACATCACGACCAATCCCGGCTCGAGCTTTCGCGGTATCCATGAGTCGATCGTCAACTATGGCGGCAACAGCCAACCCGAGCTTCTGACTTGCCCGCACGAAGAGCAGGCTGTCGCGATCGCGCACGGTTATGCGAAGGTTGCGGGTAAGCCGCTCGGCGTGCTTTGCCACGGCACAGTCGGCCTGCAGCACGCAGCGATGGCGGTCTATAACGCATGGTGCGATCGCGTGCCGATGGTCATCCTCGGTGGCAATCACCTCGACGTGACGCATCGGCGCACGGGTGCAGAGTGGTCGCATTCGGCGCAGGATGCTGCACGCGTCTTGCGCGATTACATCAAGTGGGACGACACGCCCGTGTCGCTGCCGCACTTCTCCGAGTCGATGGCGCGCGCGTATAAGATCGCGACGACGCCACCGATGGGTCCGGTCGCGATTACGCTCGACGGGCACCTGCAGGAATACGAGATGGCCGGCGAGTCGCCGACGATCGCGCGCATGTCGCCT
>JAOTTJ010000190.1 GCA_029864465.1 Gammaproteobacteria bacterium
AGCCACGTGCCGGGCAGGTTGAACAGGACCGCGACCCAAAAGAGCACGTTCAGGACAGTCAGCCCGGTGACGTAGACGAAAATCAACGCATGCTCACCCGAGGTGCGGCGATGCTTACCGGCCCGTACGAGGAGTTCTCGCCTACGTGCTTACTCGAGCTGATCGGCAATCGCCGCGATACCCGCTTCAGCGCAAGCCGTGTCGCCTTCCTGACCGCCGCTCGAGCCCGAGACGCCGACGCCGCCGACAGGCACATCACCCATCATGATCGGCGCGCCGCCGCCGAGCGGAACCGTGTTCGAGAGCTCCCTCTGGCCGATGAGCGGCGAGTCGCCTGCGGTTCTGTCCCGCCAGGAGATGCTCGTGCGCCTGAACGTGCGGGCCGTGTAGGCCTTGCGGTACGCGAGCTCCCAGTTGTGCGGCGAGGCTGTATCGGCGCGCACCTGTATGACGGGAATTCCGGCCCGATCGACGACCGCAATCGTTACTGTCACGAGATCTTCCGAAGCGCTGCATTGTGCAATGATGGTATCGACGATGAGTCGGGCCTGTGCGACGGAAATGTTCGGCTGCATCAGCACCTGCGCTTGCGCGAGATCGCCGGCAGTGCTGCCCAGGGCAAGCACGAGAACGCATGCAAGTGTGCGCGCGCGGCCGGCTATCGCCGACGAATCCAGTCTTTGATCTGAGCTCATGAGATCGACCCCCTTCGTTGTCCTGTGCATGTCTTCGTTATTGTTCTGTGCTGCGCGTTTGCTCGTCGAGGCAAATGGCAAACGCATATTTAGCAAGTATACTCTCGGGCTCGGAAGCCGTGGCGGCGAGCGGCCTATTCTTGTCGGGATCGTTGGCAGTGCAGGCGCTGCTGTAGGGGAAGCCGGATGAGCCTATCGGGGCTGCGCTCTAGCCGCAGGCAGTTCATCAAAGAGAGCGCCGGGCTCGGCGTAGCATTAGCGCTGCCCTTAACGTGGTCATCCGAAACGAAGGGACAGGGTTTGCCAACTGACATCACGAGCATGACCGCCTCGCAGCTATCTGCTGCGATCCGCGCGCGGCAGGTCAGCTGCGTCGAGGTTATGCGTGCCTATCTCGAGCGCATCCATCGCTATAACCCCGTTTATAACGCGATCGTCAGCATGCTTGATGACGATGCGCTGCTTACCGAAGCCGCTCGCGCCGACACCGAACTCAGTCGCGGCGAGCACCGAGGCTGGATGCACGGCATCCCGCACGCCGTCAAGGATCTCTCGGACGCACGCGGCCTCGAGACGAGCCGGGGCTCGCGGTTATTCGCTGGCACGATCGCGACGGCGGACAGCATTCATATCGCACGCATCCGTGCGGCCGGCGCGATTTTTATCGGTAAGACCAACGTGCCCGAGCTCGGCTTGGGCTCGCAGAGCTATAACGATGTGCACGGCACGACGGGCAATGCCTACGATCCGGCGCTGACTGCCGGCGGCAGCAGCGGTGGCGCGGCGACGGGTATGGCGACGCAGATGCTGCCGGCCGCAGACGGCAGCGACATGATGGGCTCACTCAGAAACCCGGCGGCGTTCAACAACGTCATCGGCTTTCGGCCGAGCCAGGGTCGCGTGCCGAGCGCCCTGACGGATCCGTTCTACAGTCAGCTTTCGACGAACGGCCCGATGGGCCGCAACGTCGAGGACACGATTCGCTTGCTCGCGACGATGGCGGGCTTCGACGCGAATGCGCCGCTGACGATGCGCGATGAGCTGCCCGACTACGATGCCTATCGGCCCAGGGACTTGGATGGCGTGCGCATCGGTTGGCTCGGCGATTACGAGGGCTATCTCGCCACCGAGCCTGGAGTGTTGGATCTCTGCGAGCAGGCGCTCGGTAATCTCGGGCGCAGCGGCGTGATCGTCGAGCCCGCCGTTGCGCGCTACGACCTGGATCGACTCTGGCAGACGTGGGTGAGGCTGCGCCACTGGTCGAACGCGAGCCGACAGCCGCTACTCGAAGATCCACGCACGCGCAGCTTGCTCAAGCCCGAGATGATCTGGGAGATCGAGGGCAGCTTTGGATTGACGGCCCGCGATCTCAGCGAAGCGGCGATCGCGCGCATCGAGTGGTACCGGGCGTTGCATACGCTATTCGAGCGCTTCGATTTTCTCGCACTGCCGAGCGCGCAAGTCTTCCCGTTTCCGGCCGATGTGCACTGGCCGCAATCCATTAATGGACAGACGATGGATACCTACCACCGGTGGATGGAGGTCGTCATCGCGGGGTCCCTCGGGGGTGTGCCTGTCGTCAACGTGCCAGTCGGTTTCGACGATCGTGGCCGGCCGATGGGCATGCAGCTCATCGGCCCATTCGGTGAGGACCGCGCGGTGCTCGAATTTGCGATGGCCTACGAGGCATCGACCGACTTCCTCGATCGGCGCCCCGATCTCAGGGAGACTCTCTAAGCGTAGCGCCCAGGCAGGATTCGCTGTTGGGTCGGCCGTCCTCTCGAGCAACTTGAGCCAGCTGCCCGTGGCGGTTGCGTCACTCCTCGTCTGGCTCTTTGTACGTGGGGGGACGTTTCTCCACGAACGACTTGATGCGTTCCTGCGCGTCGGGCCATTGCGAGGTCTCAGCCATCGCCTCGGTCGCGACTTCATAAGCGCCGCCGACGTCGAGGTCGACCTGACGATAGAAGATCTCCTTGCCTTTGGCCTTCGCCGCGCGCGTGCCCGCCGTCGCTCTACGCAGCAGCGCTCGAGTTTCGGCTGCGACGTCGGCATCGGGCACGACGCGATTTACGAGGCCCCAGGCCAACGCTGTCTTTGCGTCGATCGGATCGCCCGTGAACAGCATCTCGAGCGCGTGTTTGCGTCCCACGGCCCGCGCGAGCGCCACGCCCGGCGTATGGCAGAACCAGCCCCCACGGCCGCCTGGCGTCTGGAATTGCGTTGACTCGCCGGCGACGGCCAGATCGCAAGAGGCCGCTAGCTGGCAGCCAGCCGCGGTCGCGATTCCTTCGATCTGAGCAATCACGGGCTGCGGTACCCGCTGCAGCAGTTGCATGAATTCACCACAGACCTCGAGCAGCTGCGTCATCTCCTCGAGGTTGCGGCCGAGCATATCGTTGAAGTCGTGACCCGACGAGAAGACCGGACCCTCGGCCGCGAGCACGACGCCGCGCGCGTTGCTGCTGGCTATCGACTGGAACGCGTCGAGCAGTTCGAGCAGATGATCTTCCGATAAGGAATTGCGCCGTTGCGCGCGGCACATCGTGACGACTGCGAATTCATCCTCCGTCGCGACCGTGATGTGTTCGTAGCTCACGGTGGGATTTAGGTTTGATGCCTCAGAAGACATTACATTCATAGACGGAGAATGGTTGGTCGAGGGCGAGAAAATGCCAGTCGATCGTTACGGTCTCGGTGAACGCCACCGGGTCGTCGATGATCAGCTGCAAGTCGAGCCGGGTCTGGTCTTCGCTCAGTGAGTAGCGTTCCGTGAATTCGATGGCGCTGCCCTGGATGGTGCCGCTGTGATCGAAGTATGGATAGTCGATACCCGTCGTCTCTATCACGAGCGTGTGCTCGTTCTGCCACGTGGCCTTCGAGAAGCCCAAGCGAGACCGCGGCTGGTCGTCCGCGCTCAGCCCGTCATCGACATGAATCGTGCGGCGCGTATCGAAATACGCGTGGTGTAGGCTGATGTTCTGACCGTCTTCGGTAAACAGTATCGGCCGGGGATGGAAGAATGGGAACGGCATTCCCGGCTGCTCACAGCGCACGATCGGGTTGTCGATAGGATTCCAGTCGGCGCGCGCGGCGACAGCCTGCTCGGTATATGGCAAGCGCCGCATCGTCATCATGGGGTTACCGGACGGATACCAGGCCCGAAAGAAGCCGCGATTCTCCGCCATTGCATCGACCATTCGCGGAGCTGGCTGCGATGCGTCGCCGATGGCGGGTCCGTCCCAGCGTTGCTCGACGCGGGGAGCCATGACAGCCTCCGTGCCGTCGGCCAGGAGTGCATTGGTTACGAGCACGGCATTGCGGATTTTCGATGGGCGCCCCGCTACGACGAGCCGGTCTCCGGGCTCGAATAGATCGGGAGTCACGCCCGCTCGTACGAGCGCGGCCGGGTTCGTCCAGCCCTCGACTCGCCAGGTCTCGACGTCGCCGCTTTCGGTCTCTACGTCGAGGAAGAACGCGATATGCGGGTTTTGCCAGACGACTCTGGTCAGGATGCCTTCGACTTCCACGGTCTCATCGGAAAACTCCGCACGCGAGTGATGACCGAGCGCGAGCGCGGGCAGGATGAGCAGCGACAATGTGGCAACTAATCGTCTCATTGGCTCTCTCATTTCGTCAGTAGTTCTGTCAGTCGATGGAGGCGGAGGAGATAGGATGCAATGCCTTCACCAGCGGAACAAGCGCACGGCGAGGCCTTTCGAATACACGTCCTCGCCGCGGGGCAGCTCGACGAAGCCTGTCGTGCTCGCGAGTGAAACGAAGTCACCGGACGTATTCGTCGGCCGCGGATTGGCCAGCGCCGCGCCGTCCGACGACGATTCGACAACGACGGGCAGAAAATAGGCGAGGTCGGGCGCGAATTCCACATTCTCGGCGAGGCGCACGATCTCGTGCGGGGTTGCGGTCAGGCCGAGCGCGCGGTGGATGGCCGGCAGCACGTAGCGGTAGAGGCACACGAGCGTCGAAACCGGGTTGCCCGGCAACGCGAAGACCGGCTTGGATGCGCGGCTCATGCCGAACCACATCGGTCGCCCAGGGCGTTGCTCGATCTTGTGGAATACGAGCTCGACGCCGAGTTGCTCGAGCACGCCTGGCACGAGATCGTAGCGACCCATCGAAACGCCGCCGCTCAGGACGAGCACGTCGCTCTCGTCATGAAGCGCAGCGATGCGCGCGAGCATCTCTTCGCGCTCGTCCTTGATCAGCACGCGCGTGACGCTGGCGCTGCAGCGGCGCTCTAGCGCGGCGGCGATCGCCCAATCGTTGCTCGAGCGGATCTGGTGGGTTGCGACGGGCTGGCCGGGCTCGACGAGCTCATCGCCCGTCGAGATCACGGCAACGCGTGGCGCGGCGCCGATCTCGACCTCGGCGCAGCCGGCGCTCGCGAGTATCGCGACCTCCGGTGGATTGAGGCTCGTGCCAGGCTCGAGCAGCAGGCTGCCGGCTTGGCCGTCCGAGCCTCGCGGATGAATGAACTGCCGTGCGGCGACGTCGAGGGTCGGCTCGACGTGGGCTTGAGTTGTCTCGCGGCTGATTCGCTCGACGGGAATGACAGCATCGGCACCAGCGGGCAGCATCGCACCCGTCATGATCTCTATGCATCGACCCGGGGCCGAGAGCGTCATCGGCGGCGCGCCGGCAGCCTGCAGACCGACGACCTCGAACGAGCGCACGCCGTCCTGCCAGTCGCGCAACGCGATGGCGATCCCGTCCATGGTCACGCGGTCGAACGGCGGCTGATCGCGCTCGGCGCGCACCGGCTCGCGCAGAATCCCGCCGGCTGCCTCGGACAGCGCTACGCGCCGTGCGGGCAGCGGCTGGATCCGTTCGAAGATGAGTGCTTCAGCGGCGCCGACGTCGGTCACTCGTGGGCCCTTCTTGGTTGGAGGTTCAAAGGCTAAAGGATGGTGCCACAGGGGAACTCCGGGATTCTAGCGCCAGTCCAATTAAGCCAATGACGCTTTTCGTCCCGGTGCTATACTGATCGGGCTTGGAGGATGACATGAACCGATCACTATTAGTCGGTTTGCTTTGGCTGTTGGCGCCCAGCATCGCGTGGGTACAACCGGACGGCCGCACGATTTTAGGCTCCGGTAACGAGTTTCTCTCGGCAGGCTCCTTCGCGATTAGAGTGGGCCAATACGATGAAGGCATCAGACTCACGGAGCTCGGGCTGCGGCGCTATCATCCGAGTACGGCGGACCGGTCTGCGGCTTACTCGAATCTGTGCGCGGCTTGGGCGGCCAAAGGCGAACCGGATACGGCTATTCCACTGTGCGATGAGTCCTTGAAGCTGAGTTCGGACAATTGGCGGGCTTACAATAACCGCTCCTACGCCTATTACTTGAAAGGCATGTACGCCGAGGCGACGTTCGACCTCGACTCCGCCACCGCGATCAATCCCAGAGCGAGGCAGGTCGAGCAGCTCAGGGGCATGATCAACGAGCGCGGTCTCGAGCCGCGGGTCATCATGGAGGACCATCAATAGACCGTTGTTTGCGTTTCTGGCTCCTGGCCAGTGCGTTGTCGGTCTTGGTTCCACTCAGTGCCCTGGGCCAG
>JAOTTJ010000191.1 GCA_029864465.1 Gammaproteobacteria bacterium
CAGCCCGCTCATAGAATATCGATGAGCAGGGTCGCGATTCCCAGAAACGACGTGAATCCAGCAACATCTGTCACGGTCGTCAGAATGATCGATGAGGACTGCGCAGGATCCTGGCCCAGGCGGGTCAGCATGATCGGAATCAGCGCGCCCGAGATACCTGCCGCAACCATGGAAAACACCATCGCGACGCTAATGACCATGGCCAGGCCCAAGCTCCGGCTCCAGACCCACACACCCAGTCCGGTGGTAAGGGCAATCGCAATTCCGTTGAGCACCCCGACCCTAGCTTCCTTGAACATGACGCGGAACCAATGCCGCGCCGTGATCTCGCGAAGCGCGAGCCCGCGCATCGTAACTGCGAGCGCCTGGGCGCCGGCATTCCCCGACTGACCGGCAACAACAGGCAGCAATACAGCCAGCGCCGTGAATTGGGCAATCGTGCTCTCGAAGATCCCGACGACGGATGCGGCCAAGAAGGCCGTTAACAGGTTGATCTCCATCCACGGCAGACGCTTTCGCGCAGACAACCAGGGCGGAGACAGCGCGCGTTCTTCCTTACTCACACCGACCATCGTCTGGATGTCGGCTGAGGTTTCCTCGCGCAACGTTTTCAGCAGCTCGGCGTGACGAATGACCCCGATCAGCCGGCCGTGCACGTCTAATACGGGTAAGACCTCGAGGCTCAGATCCTTGAGCTGCTCAGCGACGTGGTCGCGTGACTCGAACGGTGAAGTCGTCGCCCTTGGCGGACGCGACAGCGTACTGAGCACGTCGTCCGGCTCGGCGACCGCCACGTCCTGTATGTCGACCACGCCCCTGAGCCGATGCTCATCGTCCACGAGAAAGAGCTTTCTGATGCCTCTCGGCTTGTGCTCTCTGAGCCGCTCGAGGACGAGCGCTACCGTTTGATCCGGCCGAAAGGTCATGACACGTGAGTCCATGATCCGCCCAGCGGTATCGGGTGGGTAGCCCACGAGCTCCTCGATCTCCGCCGCCGTGTTCTCAGGCATCAGGCCGAGATAACGCTTTCGCTCAGCTTCGTTGGCCCGGCGCAACATAGCCGCGCAGATCCCCGGGTCGATCTGTTCAAGGAGCTGTCCGAGCACGACTTCGCTGAGTGCGGATAACATCTCATCCGCGCGCGCCGGTGACAGGTGTCGCCAGACCGCTGCAATCGCATCGACACCTTGGTTGGCGAGAAACTCAGCAGCGGCGTCTTTCGGCAATCCATCGATGACCCGAGCCGCCTCGACAGGATACTCGAGCATGAACTTTCGGTTGACGACGTCTAAACCGCGCGTCGGTGCCGTGCTCATTTCTTACGCCTGTCTGCGCCGGATTGCTCGGAGTGGACGATTTCGCCCATGCTTTGCCAGGCACCCTCCAGGCCGGCGAGAAACAGCTCGGCGAGTTCGCCGATATCGGCGTTCGACGTCTCGTCCAGCGCCGGGGCGACGAGCTGCCGGGAGCCGCGTCTCAGGTCCGCGTAGCTAACGACGCCAACGAATTCCTTCATTCGGTTGACCACAGGCGCTTCGGATTCCTTCTCCCAGATGTCACGTTCTGTCGCAGCCGCCAGCGTTTCGCGTGCCCACAGAGCCTCGCTCGGCTCGAGCAGATTGGTGACGGGATCGCGCGCGCGCGCGCGCAACAGAATTTGGCCGGACACCGCCCCCTTTACCTGACGCGCCCGATCGAGAACAAATATCTTCGGTCGTTCGTACTCGGCCTTCTCCACCCGCTCGACCGCATCTTCAGCGGTGCAGTCATCGGGCAACGTAAGCACACTCGGCTCCATCCAGGCGCCTACCGCATTCTGTGGGTAGCGCAACAGCAATCGCAAAGCCGCTGCTCGTGCAGGGGCCAGCCGGCCCAGGATCGCGTCGCTTGCATCCGGTGAGAAGTGACGCAGCAGCGTTGCCGCGGTCAAGCCCGGGAGCTCTTCAACGAGATTGGTAACCACCTCGACCGAAAGCCGCTCCGCGCAGCGCGCCGACGCGGTCGGCAGCATATACCCGAGCACCGGTGCGATGACGTTCGCAGGGGCGCACTCGAGGACCTCACCGGCCTGCTCGATGCTCATCGACTCCAGCAACCGAGCCGCGACCTCCGGATGCGAGGACAGAAAGAAGTTTGCCAGCTGTTCCTCACCTTTCATTGCCTACCCCATCGCTGAGCTTGACGAATGGTTCCTTGGAGAAATAGCCGCCGGGCACGGATACGTCGCCTTCGTCTGTCTCGAGGAATAGATAGCCATCGACGAGCGCGACGATTCGTCCTTCGAGACTGCCGATGCGTACGCGTTCTCCCACACGATAATGCTTACGCGCATACCGCAGACCGACGAGATTCGACAAATGCCCGCGAGTGCCCAAGGCGAGCGCCAAAGCGAGTCCGGCCGCAGTCGCACCGACGAGCACAGTCGCGAGCTGAATCAGAAAGCTGACGTCGATACCGACGTGGGCCGTGCCGATGATGAGCGCCGTGACGACGATCGCGACCTGGCCAATACGGCCCAAAACACCGCTGAACGCGATGCCGACGCCCGCTGCCGCCGGCTCGAGGATATGGCGCACCAATGTGCCGCCGATGAATCCGAGCAGAATGATGAGGGCAGCGCCGATGAGCTCGGGAAGATAGCCGAGAAGCGACTCCGTCCAGGCTTCCACGACCGGCCAGCCCAAGCTTCGCAACGCGGCCGCGAAAAAACTCAGCATTACGGCCCAGAAGACGACTGCTGCCAACGCGCGCGCGGCGCTTTGCCGCAGGACCTTCCCGTCCACCGGCGATTGCGCGGTAGCGCGCTCGAAGAGCCAATCCAGACGCTCGACCGTCTTCTCGGTCACGTTGCGCATGATGCGCGCGACCACCCAACCCAATACGATCAACACGACGGCCAACATGACAGCCGGCAGGTAGAGGATCAGGTTTTGAAATGCCTCTTGCAGCGAGGAGAGGAGCTGGGCGCCCCAGGTTCTTAGTTGTTGCATCAATTACGTCCTGCTCCACCAGAGCGAAACCCATACTGCACTTCGGCCGTTTGCTTGGCAAACAGTGGGAGAGCTCGTAATCCAGCAGTTCTTCTATTCTTTTAGGCTTGTCGGCTAACTTTCAGCTATTCCTGTTGCTACACTCCCTACGAATCCGCACGCGCCGATCAATCGAACGTCGCATCGAATGAGCCACCATAGGCACCGAAAATGAATACAACTATTTGGATCGGGATCTTCCTCTGTCTGACGCAATCGGCGATGTTCTCCGGCCTGAACCTCGCTTTTTTTAGCCTGAGCCGTCTGCGCCTCGAAGCCGAGGCCGGCACGGGGAATCGCGCAGCCGCCAACATTCTCACGCTTCGACGAGACTCGAACTTTCTGTTAACGACGATTTTGTGGGGTAACGTCGGCATCAACGTGCTGCTGACCCTGCTATCCAGCTCGGTGCTCATCGGCGCAGCGGCGTTTTTGTTCTCGACAGTCGTCATCACGATCGCCGGAGAGATCGCCCCGCAAGCGTATTTTTCGCGACGAGCGATGAAAATGGCGTCTCTGTTGGCACCGGTGCTACGGTTCTATCAGTATGTGCTGTATCCCGTGGCCAAACCCAGCGCCTGGGTTCTCGACAGGTGGTTGGGCACAGAGAGCACAGAATTCTTGAAAGAGCGTCAGCTTCGCGGCGTCATAGAGCAGCACATCGAAGCCGACTCGGCAGAGATCGATTTCATCGAAGGCAGAGGCGCACTTAATTTTCTGGAAATCGACGACGTCCCTATCGTCGAAGAAGGCGAGGCGGTCGATCCGGAGAGTATCGTTTGCTTACCCACCACTGTCGACTTGCCTGTACTGCCGGAGGTAAAGTCGCCGACAGACGAGTTCGTTCGCAGCGTCAATGCTTCAGGCAAGAAATGGGTAATCTTCACCGACGAGCAAGGTGTGCCTCGGTTGATCTTGGATTCCGATGCATATCTACGTGCAGTATTCATGAGCGCGGACCCAGTAGACAGTTATTCGTTCTGTCATAGACCGATTATCATCACCGACCCGCGACACCCCCTCGGCCATCTCATAGGCGAGCTCAGGAGAGGAATGGAATCGCAGAGCGATGCAGTGATCGAAAAGGATATTGTCTTGTTGTGGACCGATAGCGAGAAGCGTGTGATCACCGGTGCCGATCTTCTCGGGCGGCTGCTGCGCGGCATCGAGCCAATGCAAAACTGAGGCACAACGATGAACTGGTGGGGCGTCTACGACCTGGAACCGGAGTGCTGGGCCCGATGGCAGATCGGCCCATTGACGCTGTTCGCGCAGCCTAAACGCCACGAATGGGTCTTCGGTTGGAAGGCCGCGCGTGATCCGCTGCAGAACGCGCTTTCGATCGACGTTCCCGCCTCGACGGCACCCGATCCGGACGACTACACGTTCTCTAGATACGTCGTCGGCAAACCGCATTCGCATCTGGAGTTGGGGCCAAGACTCGGGGACCGCCCATTCATCGTTCGCCCCGTTTCCGAATTGTCTCTTCTTGCCGGGCAACAGACGGTGTTATTCGTTAGCACGGTCGTCTGGATTGCGACATATCTCAACGGCAGCACGGATGAACCCTGTGCGCTACTCGAGATTCCAGCGAGACGTCCGTCCGATACGTGGTTTGGCCCAAACACGCTGCAGGGCGAGTTATGTTACGCGAGCAGGACTAGTGCGCACATCGATCTCGACGCGATCGAACCGCGACCCCATCGTGCGGTAACGCCGGTCGAAATCAGGAATCTCGGCTCCGATACGTTACCCATCGACCAGTTGCGCGTACCCATACCGGCGCTCTCGCTGTACCACGATCAGGACAATGGGCTCTGGACGGATACGGTATGTTTCGTGCGAGAAGAAGGCGATCGGGAAGCATCGCTCACAGTACCGGAGGCCAGTGACCACCTGCCGGAAGAACGGACCCTGCTGGCACCGCCGCGAGCGGCTGTCGAGGCGGGCACGATCGTGGAAGCATTCAGCCGCTTTCTGGGTTAAGTCGAATGGAAGAACTCTCCGAGCTCACTGAGATCGCGTCTGCGCCCACCGCATTCGAATGGGCGGCGGCGGTCGTGATTTTGGTCATTGGACTAGTATTGTCGCGCGTGCTCAGCCAGCTCGCATACAGGGCCGTCATTGCGCCCATGGGCGCGCATACCGCCGCAACCCTGCGGCGAGTCATACTCTATTTGCTGATCGCTCTGACTTTGATGGTGGCGCTGCGCGAGCTCGGCTTCAGCCTCGGCGTGCTTCTCGGCGCCGCTGGAATCCTGTCGATCGCGTTAGGGTTTGCATCACAAACATCTGCTTCCAACCTGGTCAGCGGCGTCTTCCTCGTGGCCGAGAAAGCCTTTATGGTCGGTGACACGATCAAGGTCGGCGAGACCACGGGGGAGGTTCTGTCGATCGATCTCTTATCGGTCAAACTGCGGACGTATGACAACCTCTATGTCAGAGTCCCGAACGAGACACTGATAAAGAGTGAAATCACGAACATCACGCGATTCAAGATTCGTCGCTATGATCTGCAAATCGGTGTGGCCTACAAAGAGGATGTCGGCCGCGTGCACGAGCTACTGATCTCCGTCGCCGACGAATTCGACCTGTGCCTGGACCAGCCGAGGCCGTTGGTTATCTTTCAGGGTTTCGGCGAGTCATCCATAGACCTGCAGTTCTCGGTCTGGGCCAGCCGGAACAATTTCCTGGAACTGCGCAATCAGATGCCTGCGCGCGTCAAAGAAGCGTTTGACAAAGAGGGAATCGAAATTCCGTTTCCCCATCGAACACTCTACACGGGGAGCCTGACCGAAGCGTTTCCCATTGCCTCCATCGAGAGCACCTCGAGAGAGCGCTGAGCACGAACGACGCCCCACGACAATCTGCCGGCGTCAATCGAGACGACAATCGATCGAAAGGGGAAACGATGAACGACATTCTCGAAGGCCGCTTTGCGGGGCCGAACTCACCGACGAACATGCAGCTCGGCTACTTCTTCATGCGGATCATGTTAGGGGGCCAGCTGTTCTTCCATGGCTTCATGCGATTCCTGACCGGACTGGGCACATGGGTCGATTCCACGATGGCGCTGTACGAGGGCACGTATCTGCCCGAGCCCGTACTGAACGTCTCACTCCACCTGATACCGCTAGCCGAGCTCATC
Organism: Gammaproteobacteria bacterium; assembly: GCA_029864465.1. GTDB lineage: Bacteria > Pseudomonadota > Gammaproteobacteria > Steroidobacterales > Rariloculaceae > JAHEEM01. The sequence goes on from JAOTTJ010000191.1 coordinate 6,178, forward strand.
ATCGGCGCATTAGTGCTGCTCGGCTGGTTCACACCTTGGGCGCTCCTCGCGAGCGTGTCGTTGTTCGTCGTGTTGCTCTACGGGCATACGGTGCGC
>JAOTTJ010000192.1 GCA_029864465.1 Gammaproteobacteria bacterium
ACGCCGTGCGCTCGAAAGTCCGGGGCGAGCTGATCGAACCGTGGTACGTGCGATGAGGAGCAGGTCGGGGTAAACGCGCCGGGCAGTGCGAAGACGATGACGGTCTTGCCCGCGAAGATGTCCTCGCTCGTCAGTGTTTCCCAGTTAGGGCCGTGCCGCGTCTTGAACGTGGCTTGCGGGACGCGCTGTCCTTCTCGATTCTCCAGCATGATTGACTCCTTAATAACAAACGGTGGTATCAATTCGGTTGGCTTCCGAGCCCGATCAATCCTCTTACGTTGGAGGCCAGTTTAGACTGTGTCTAAGAATAGATAAATCAGAATAAATAGACCACTATGTGCGATACAATCGAACGATGGCGCTACCGACCATCAAGCAGCTCAGGTACTTTGTCGCGCTGGCCGAGCACGAGCATTTCGGTAAGGCAGCCGCGGATTGCTACGTCTCTCAATCAGCCTTCAGCACGGCCATCAAGGAGCTCGAGCTGACGCTCGGCGCTCGCCTCGTCGATCGAACGAACCGCCAAGTGACCATCACGGCAATCGGGCGGGAGATCGCGGTGCGTGCGCGCGATTGCATCGGTGGGCTCGAGCAGCTTGTCGAGATTGCTCAGGGTCAACGCAAGCCGCTCGAAGCGGAGCTTCGTCTCGGCGTCATTCCAACGATCGCGCCGTTCCTGTTGCCGAGCCTGATGCCGCGTTTGCGCCGGGCCTACCCGAAGTTGCGGCTCTTACTCGTCGAGGAACAAACGGAGCGGTTGCACACGAAGCTCCTGGACGGTCAGATCGATCTGATGTTGCTGGCATTACCGTATGAGCTTCGCAGTACTGAGGTTTTGCCGTTGTTCGAGGATCGTTTTCTGCTCGCGTATCGAGACAAGACGAAGCTCGTCGATCCCGAGAACTACCGCTTGAGCCAGGTTGCACCCGAAACGGTGTTGTTGCTCGAAGACGGTCATTGCCTGCGCGATCACGCGCTGGACGCATGCCGTCTGCGCAGCGCAAAAAAGGTCAGCCGGTTCGCGGCGACGAGTCTGCTGACGCTCGTGGAGATGGTCGATGCGGATCTCGGCATTACGTTTTTGCCCGAAATGGCCGTGGGTACGGGATTGCTCAAGCACACGCGGATCAAGACCTATCCGCTCAGCCCGCGCAGTCACAGAACCATCGGGCTGGCCTGGCGTAAGGGCAGCGCGCGTGCAGCCGAGTTCCAGCTGTTCGGCGAGTATCTAGCCAGCCATCGCTGAGCTCGAGGCCGGATTGCCGCGCCTATTGCTTTACATAATGGCGCACCCGGCTGGGCCTGCGCTTTACATAACGTGCGGACAGCCCGCGCGTCCCAGGGTGCCACCAACCCGCTGAAAGGCCAGTAACGGTGGGGCTTCGAGCGTCGATGCGGTATCGACGTTGCGCGATTCTCGCGGTATTGAAACAGGTCGTCGTCACAGGTCATGGACACCGCTGTCGCGAGAGTCCAAGCTCGCTGCATTGACAAAGGCACACCCTTCGAAAGAAGGGGTCGCAAAGCCACCGGTCTAAGGACGTATCTATGACAGCGGGGTTGCCAGCAGAGCCAATCGGCTTGCTGTCCATCCTCTCTGCGTGAACGCGCCCACCCGGGCGGTGGCGCAGATTCGAACAGAGGATGCGACGATGAATCTCAGTAATCTCCTAAGCGTTACGCCGTACCCGGCGCTGTCGGCAGCCATCTGGCTCGGCCTGCTCGTGGCGCTGCTGTACCTCGCGCGCAGCTCGGGGCACAAGCTCATTCTCGTGTTCTGCCGCACATTGCACGATGCGATGGCTCACACGGCAGACGCGCTAACGAGGACCGAGGCGCAGCTCGCTGCGCGCAACCGTGAGGTTCTTCTCGCTGCCGGCCGCGAGGCGAAAGAGCGCATCATCGAGCGCGAGTTCGACCGCGTTGCCGCGAGCGTCGAGAAGGATCTTGGCGCCTACCCGCGCTTTCAACGCGAGCTCAGCGAGTCGATCGTGCGCATCGAGGAGGACTACCAGAAGACAGTCGACGTGCCGCCGGAACCGCCGGGTTGGGTCAAGGCCGTCGATGCCGTCGCGAAGATCGACGCGCGCAACAACAACCTCGTCGGAGATATTCTGGCCGACATTCACAAGTCGCTCGTCAAGGCGCATGAGCACGCGATGGACGAGTATCGCGGTGCAAGCCGCAAACGTCACGAGTTGCTACGCGGGATGATGCCGCTGTGGCGCAGCATCCAGCACAACCTCACGCACGTGAACAAGAACGTCGAGAGTCTGCTGGATCGCTCGCGTTCGATCGACCGGCACATGCAGGAATACGAGGAGATGGCCCGCGGCACGGACCGTGCGCTGCAGGTGCTGTCGTCATCTTCGCTCGTGCAGTTCTTCATCTCCGCGTTCGTGCTCCTCGTGGCTGTCGGTGGTGCTGCGATCAATTTCTCGCTGATTGCGCGACCCATGGCCGAGATGGTCGGCGGTACGAGCTTTATCGGCGGCTTCCAGACGGCCGACATTGCCGCGCTCGTGATCATTCTCGTCGAAATCTCGATGGGCCTGTTCCTTATGGAGTCTCTGCGCATTACGCGGCTGTTTCCTGTCATCGGTGCGCTTGCGGACAAGCTGCGTGTACGCATGATCTGGATCACGTTCACGATTCTGCTATTCCTCGCATCGGTCGAAGCGGGTCTGGCCTACATGCGCGAAATCCTCATGCAGGACGAGCTGGCCACGAGCGCGCTGCTTAGGGGCGGTGACGTCATCGAGAACGATTTCGCTTGGATCACGACAGCTGCGCAGATGGGTATGGGCTTTACGCTGCCGTTTGCACTCGTCTTCGTGGCGATACCGCTCGAAACGTTCGTGCATTCGTTACGCACGATCGTCGGGCTGCTTGGAATCGGCGCGCTTCGTCTCATGGGCTTGTTCTTGCGTGCGCTTGGCGGCACGTTCCAGCTCGCCGGCTCCGTCCTGATCCGCCTCTACGACATGATCGTGTTCCTGCCGTTATGGGCAGAGCTCACGTTTTCCAAACGCGGGGATTCGAACACCGATATTTATCCGGAGGTGCGGTAATGAAACGGATGCTAGCGATTCTCGGCGTCGGGCTCGTCGTAGGGGGTTGTTCCGAACCCGGGCCGCGCAACACAGGCGTTTACTTGCTGCTCGACACATCGGGGACCTACACGGCCCAGCTCGATAAGGCCGAGCAGATCATCAACTACACGTTGACGCGGCTCGATGGTGAAGATTCTTTTGCCGTGGCGCGGATCGATACGGGTAGCTTCAGCGAGCGCGACATCGTCGCAAAGGTTACGTTCGACGATAGGCCGAGCGCGGCCAACGGGCAGAAGCGCGCGTTCTCCGAAACGATCCACAGTTTTCTCGGCGGCGTACAGCCTGCGAGCAATACCGACATTACCGGCGGGATGTTGCAGGCTGTGGAGTTCCTCAATGAGAAAGATTCGGGGCGCAAAACGATATTCCTTTTTTCTGACCTCGAAGAAGATCTCCAGGAAGGCTACGTGCGCGATATCCCGATACCGCTCGACGGGTTCGAGGTCGTTGCGCTGAATGTGACGAAGCTCACGAGCGATAACATCGATCCGCGCGAATATCTCGACCGCCTCGAGATGTGGCGAGCGCGCGTCGAGGGTGAAGGTGGAACGTGGCGAGTCATCAACGATTTGGATCGACTCGAGCGGCTGCTCTAGGAAGAACCGTAGTGATTGACAGGAGTAGGGCGATGCGGTGGATGATGGTTGCGTTGGTTGCAGGGTTTGCCGGTCCGGTGTTCGGGCAGGACGTTTCTGGTGGTTACGTCGGAGCGACGCTCGGCGATTGGACGTATACGGAGCGGGCCGACGGCCTCGTGACACTAAGCGATTTCGACGATAGCGCCTCGGCGTTGCGTCTATACGGTGGGTATCGGCTCGGTAGCCGGTTTGCGCTCGAGCTCGGTTACGCCGAGACCGACAGTATCGCCGATACGGTCGACATCATGGGCCTCAACGGCATCGTCCCCGCCGATGTCTCCAGCGACTTCACGGTGACGACGGCGCGTGCTCTCCTGCATTTTCCGATCAGGGCCGAGCGCCTGCCATTCGTGAGCTTGAGCATCTTTGCCGGTGCAGGCGTCTACGACGCGGATCTAAAGACCGAGTCCAATATCGTGGGGTTATCGACAGGGACGGTCGAGTCGACCGAGGACGGCTCGACGGCGGTACTCGGCGTGCAGATCGATTTTCCGAAGGTCAGCATTCGCGGCGAGTACGAGTGGTTCGATACCGAATCAGCAGTCGATATCTCGTCCGCGGGTGTCGGGCTGATTTTTCGCTTCTGATCCGCGCCGTCGATCTACCGCAGCAGGCCGCCATCGGCTTGTCAGCGGCGGCGGACCAGCGCATCGGCGTGAGCCTCGATCTGCGCGCGAGGTTTGCGCGGCGAACTAGGCTCTGTTCGACGAACGATCCGGCTGCGGGGCGTCGCCCCTCAGAACAGCTCTCCGCGGACCCAGATTCGCTCCTGCGTGATCTTGGCCGCACCCGCCGCCATGGTTCCGTAGCGCAGCGAGCCGTTCTTCTCGAATTGCGCCAGTATCGCGATGGGGCCGATGGTCAACTGTCCAAACCCTTGCTCGCGTCCGCCGGCATCGATCGCAACTTCGGCATTCATAAACTGGCTCGGATCGGCAGATGGCAACCACAGCGGCAACGAGGCTGAATCGCGGCCAGTATCGTCCAACAAGTCCCTGACGGTTAGAAACTGGCCGAGCTCCGACATCGGTGCGGCGGCGTCGAGTTCGTACTCGATGTCCTTGCCTCTGAAGTTTCCGGACACTGACCAGCCGCCGTCCTCGAGTGGATCGAGCGCAAGGTTCATCGCAAGCTCGCCGTTCTCCGACCTGGCTGCGCGCTGGTTGATGATCGTGCCGTCGGGCCGCGACCAAGCGAACAGCCACGTATCGGAGATCTTCAACGTGGCGCCATCCACGGGCATGAGCATCGTCTCCATCGTGCTGATCTTGGTATCCCCGTCCGCGTCGAGCGTGAACGTCGAGTGCGCGATGCCGACTGGCTGATCGCCGACGCGTTGCACGGTGATCTCCTCATAGTAGGGCGTTGCCGAGCGGCGCTCGATCTTCGCTTCCCGGACAAAATGTTCGAACGCAAGCGCGAAGGTCTGACGGTAGCCGAGCAGGTTGTGCGCGCAGGCAAAGCTGTAGTCGCCGAGCACCGCGACACGGACCTTCGCAAGACCGACGGCTTTATCGTTACCCTCACCCACGGCGTAAAACCACTCGAGCGCGACGTAGGGCGTACCGTTAATTGCGCCGGCGTCCAGAAAAAACAATTGCCGCTCACCGAGCGGGCCGCCGAGTTTCGCACTGGCCGCCATACTTTGCTCGGTGATTGTATTTGCCATCGTCGCCGGGTCGATGATCGACGTAAACACCCAGCACTCGAGCGGCGTGCCTGTGTCGATATCGCGCGGTAGATACCAGCCGCCTTCGATAGCCTGGGGCTCGGCCGCGGGTTTGCCTGCGAGCCGCGTCTGGATTCTGCCGTCGTCGATCTCGACCTTGCGAATACGCAGTTCGAGATCTTCCCGAGCCATGGCTTCATCGAGCCATTGGGGCCAGGCACTTGCGTGTGCGTCCTGTGCATTTGCCGTCTGGGCACCGAGCACGATCGCCGCTAAAGCGATGACGTGCACGAGCGTGTGCAGCTGCGGCGTCTGGCGTGTCTTCATGGCTGATTCTCCAGTCGGGCACGACGTGCCGCGCGTTCGGTTCTGGCAAAAGGCGGTCTCATAACATTCTGATTTTAAGAATAAATATCTTGCTCGGACGAGACCCCCGTCACAGGCTAGCCGGATGGCTACGGCGGGTCGCCGAAAGTCCCGCAACCATGAAGTTGGGACATTAGGTAAAGCGGGATCGGGTGAGCGGAACTGCGACGGGATTGACAGCTCCGGGACGAGTTTCGCTCTTATAGTCATGCGGGCGGAGACTCATGGACGAGAGCAGCACGACACCTTGGTCGTCCCTGATGAGGGACATGAATGCAGACGGGCAGTTCACGTTGTCCGACGTCTGGTTTTGGATCGTGCACGTGTATTTCCTGCCTGGCGACGCTGTGCTTTGGTCGGCACTGACGTACGCGCCTGGTCTTGCGACCTTCCTGGAGCTCGGTCCGGGCAGCTATCACGGTCTGTTCACGGCAATGGTGTCCGGCGGCATCTGGCTCGTCGCA
>JAOTTJ010000240.1 GCA_029864465.1 Gammaproteobacteria bacterium
CATTCGACGATCTCGCCGGATTCGTCGGTCGCCTCGACGGTGATGTAGACGTGCGGATTGCGCCAGCCATAGTGCGTCACTGTGCCCTCGAACGCTGCGACAGAGTTCGCGTCATATCCGGCCTCACTGTGATGGCCAGCTGCAGGCAGCCCTGCGAGCAAGCCGGCTGCGGTGGGGAGAACGACTGATAACCTCACTGCTTCTTCCTCACTGATCTGACACGTCGATGCTCAGCGCGATTCTAGCGGCAACGGCCTGTGCATGGCATCCCCCGCCCCGGCTAGCTCGAAAATCGGCATCGGCGCGACTACACTCGGGCAGTCTAGCCAGATCTCCACCTTCCAACTCAGGGGGCACACAGCATGGATGAGTCGGACGCAGGTTCCGTTGATCGCCGCGGCTTTATCAAAGGCGCTGCTGCCGGTGCTCTGGCAGCCGGCAGTCCAGGCGTGCTCCACGCGCAGGATCATCAGGATATGCCCTCTGACCCGGCCCTGCGCGTCAAGGCGCTCGAGTCCGTGCTCGTCGAGAAGGGACTCGTCGAGTCCGCGGCACTCGACGTCCTCGTCGATACGTTCGAGAACCGCGTCGGCCCACGCAACGGCGCACAAGTCGTTGCCCGTGCCTGGGTCGATCCTGCCTATAAACAACGACTGCTCGACGATGGAACGGCCGCCATGGCGGAGTTTGGCTTCTCGGGGTGGCAAGGCGAAAAGCTTACGGTCGTCGAGAATACGCCGACGGTTCACAACGTCATCGTCTGTACGCTGTGTTCTTGTTATCCGTGGCCGTTACTCGGCCTCGCACCGACCTGGTACAAATCGGACGCCTATCGCGCACGCACCGTCGTCGATCCTCGCGGTGTGCTGCGCGAGCTCGGACTGCAGGTGTCCGACGAGATCGAGGTACGTGTGTGGGACAGCAACGCAGCTTCCCGTTACCTTGTCCTTCCAGAAAGACCCGAGGGAACTGACTCACTGAGCGAAGAGCAGCTCGCGGCACTCGTGTCGCGCGACGCGATGATCGGTGTCGCGAAAGTGGAATCCACCGTGGACGGAGATGCGCCATGAACGGCATCCACGACATGGGCGGCATGCAGGGCATGGGCGAGATCGGCTATGAGGAGAACGCGCCGATGTTCCATGCAGACTGGGAAATACGCGTGCAAGCACTGCATGCGGCGTCGGGCTCCTTCCGCGGCGGCCCCTTACGCCCGACCGTCGAGCAGATCCCCGCCGCTGAGTATCTGCGGATGAGCTACTACGAGCGTTGGCTCACCGCCCTCATCGAACGACTCGTTCAAGCCGGCGTCGTGACGCGCGAAGAAATCGAGCAGAGCCGTGCTGCGCGCGCACTCGAACAAACCATCGCACCAGTCACTCCCGAGAATGCCGCCGACTGGTTGTTACGAACCCCGCAGACCGAACGGCAGACGCAGGTTGCGGCACGCTTCGCAATCGATGATCGCGTGCGCGGCCGTAACATCCACCCTGCAGGCCATACGCGAATGCCGCGTTACACGCGGTTGCGAACCGGAAACGTCGAGCGGGATCGGGGCGTCTTTGCGCTGCCCGACAGTGAGGGCGATGAGCCACGACTCCAGCACGTTTATCTGGTTCGTTTCGCCGCGCGCGAGCTGTGGGGCGAGACCGCGCACGCGCGAGACAGCGTCCGCATCGACATGTGGGAGGACTACCTTGAGCCTGCCTGACGACGAACGCGTCGCGCAGGATCTGGACTCATTGCCACGCCTGCCCCGCGACGATAACGGGCCGGTGTTTGCCGAGCCCTGGCAGGCGCAAGCGTTCGCGCTCGCAGTACGCCTATCTGAACAAGGTCATTTCACATGGACCGAGTGGACTGAGGCACTCGGCGCACAACTACGCACCGCTGCCGCACGCGGCGAGCCTGATGATGGCTCACGCTATTACGAGCATTGGCTTGCGGCACTCGAGGGCTTGGTGACAGAGAAGAAACTTACCGACATGACCAAGCTCGATGAGCGCAAAGCCGCATGGATAGAGGCCTACCAAGCTACGCCGCATGGTCAGCCCGTGAAACTCGGGCAACCGTCGAGTTAGCGCTCGTTCGTTGCGGCTGCGCGAACCCAAGCCATCAAGATAACGAGCCCTGCCCTACCGATGTTGCCTAGCGAAGTGATCGAATGCCCGTACTGTGGTGAGCCGATCGATCTCGTTATCGACGATTCAGTCGATCATCAACAATACGTCGAAGATTGCTCGGTCTGTTGCCGGCCGATCAACGTCGACGTCTCTGTCGCGGAGGATTCCGAGATTCACGTGAGATGCTGGACGGATAGCGAAGCCTGAGTAACCGCCAATGGTGAACCAAGAAAAGGGCATGACGATGCCGACTTTGTATTACGTCCACGACCCGATGTGCAGCTGGTGCTACGCGTTCGCGCCGGTTTGGCGTCGAATAGAAGCCGAGATCACCGGTTCGATAGCCGTGCATTACGTTGTTGGCGGGCTGGCGCCAGATTCCGATCAACCGATGCCCTTACATCTCCAGGACAAGATCAAAAATACCTGGCACCGCATCCAGGCGGCCGTTCCGGGCACCGAATTCAACTTCGACTTCTGGACGCACTGCGAACCGCGCAGGTCGACGTATCCAGCGTGCCGGGCCGTTCTGGCGGCGAAACATTTCGGCCCAGAGTACGAAGTGAAAATGATCGAAAGAATTCAGCTCGCATACTATCGGGAGGCCCGCAATCCGTCGGACGTTGCGACACTGTGTGAGCTGGCTGGCGAAATCGGTATCGACGTTGACGCTTTCGGAGAGTGGATGAACAGCGAGGCGTGCCAGGCCCTACTGGAGAGCGACCTCGACAAGGCTCGCGCGCTCGGCGTCATGGGCTTCCCGAGTCTAGTGCTCGCAAAGGACAATCGCCTGACGCCGATCCCTCTTGACCACAACGATCCACAGATCACGCTGCGGGCCCTGAACCTGGGCCCTTAGATCCTAGCAACGCCCAACCCGGCTTCGCCGAGGCCGCGCACGCTCGAGGTGATGACGCGCGATGGCTCCCGTACGCGGCAGAGCCAACGATTCGGGTTTATTTCAGCTCGTACTCGACGAACTCGATGACGGTCGAGCCGGTGTTCTTCACGGCTCTCGTTTGCCCGGCGTCCTGCCACATGAAATCACCGTCGGCGACCGCCATGCCACGAGGGGCCGAGCCGGGCACGAGCTCATCGAGCACGCCGCCGCGAACGTAGACTCTCCAGCCAGGTGCCGTCTGCGTGATTTGCCCGGTCATCTCACCGGGCTCGAGAATGACACGCCAGGCCCGCACACGCTTGTTGTCCAGGACCCCCGCGTAACCGGCAACATCTGACCGATCGGACACCGGCGGACCGGCCATCTCGCGATCTTTGAGCAGCGCGGAGATGCCGCGGAACGGCGTCGGCCCGACGTTCGAGGCTTTGTGCGTGTACTGGCCGTTCTCGGTCACGTTGTTGAACGACACACGACCCGGCACGGGCTGGCCGACGGACGGTGCGCTGATCTCGGGCGAGTCGTAGACCTGATTCGTCCGAATAGCCGGCGAGAAATTTACCGTCGTCGAGTCAGCGAAGTGCGTGTGAAAGCCCGTGTCGCGTCCAGGCGGGATGTTGATGCTCAGCATCGTGACGTAGTCGTTCGAAAACATCGGCACGTGGAACGGTGCCTTGGTCATTAGAACAGGTTTGTCCTCGAGCTGAGCCGATGCCGGCTGGGCCAACGCGCAGGCCAACGCGAATAACGTTGCGGTAGTTATGTGTCTCATCACGTTCTCCCCAATTCTATCGCCGCTCGTAGCGAACGACCTGGCGCGGCCCGACTTCCGCGCCGAAGATGATGCCGTCGTCAGTCGCGGCGACGCCTTCGGCTGCGCTGCTGACGCCCCGCGGATCCGGATCCGGAATGAAGTAATGCACGGATCCGTCCTTAGCGCTGCCTACTCGAATCCCGCGAAGAAACGGGCTCGGTGGGCCGCCATACTCCGGAAGCTCCACGCTCGACTCGGAATCGGCGACATACATGATGTCGTTGCCATCGATGTGGATTCCGCTCGGCCGACCGAACTGGTACCAGCACTCCAGGAAGTTGCCGTCCTGGTCGAAGATCTGAATGCGGTTGTTGTCGCGATCGCCGACGAACAACCGGCCCTGAGAATCGAGCTCGAGTGCGTGCAGACTCGAGAACTGGTTCGTGCCGCAGGGCCCGAATCCCGGCACGCCCCACTCCATGATGTACTTGCCGTTGCGATCGAATTTGACGATGCGTTCGTTCGTATTGGTCGCATGCCCGTCGGCGACGAAGATGTCACCATTATCGCCCACGACGACATCGGACGGTGCACTGAACGTGTTGGTGCCTCTGCCTTTCACCATCCTCGTTCCGAGCTGCATGAGGATGTCGCCGTTCTGATTGAACTTGGTGACCTGCTGACCGACGTTCCCGCCGGAGCCTCTACCGTCTGCCGGCAGCGGATCCGTCACCCAGACGTTGCCTTGCCGATCGACGTGAATGCCGTGTGGAAACGCAAACATTCCGCTGCCGAAGGCCTGAAGGAGGTTGCCGTCGGCGTCATACTGAAGAATAGGGTCGAGGTCCGAGCCGACACAGGTATTCGAGCCGCAGCGGTCGATGATCCATATGGTGCCGTTCGTCGGATCGGCCTCGGCACCCGCCGTCGAGCCCCAGGTCCGGCCATCGGGGAGGTCAAGGAGCTCACCAGGCCGCCACGGGTTCGGCAGATCGTTCGTCGGCTCCCACCACCGCGCCATCGGCGCGTTCCTGTTCTGCGCGAATAGCCCAACGGACCAAGCCGCGATCACGGCGGCCAGTACCAAAAGCCATTCTGTTCTTATTCGCAACATCGAACCCTCCCTACTGTTGCATGGACCAGACAGGCGCGAAGCTGGGTCTGCCCAGGCGTTGGACGACTAGCATACCTTAGTCTTCGGCCCCGTCACGCCTTCTGAGGGCGGGACTCGAAGCTTGGGGCGAAGCTTCTTATCGACATCGAACGATCGGCAAACCAGCCTGTCACGGCACGGCTCGCCGACACTCAAGCGCCGCCGTCGATAGCCGCCCGGAGTATCGCAGCAACCTCGTCGGAGGGCCTGTTGTCTCTGCTTCCAGCGCTGCCCGATGCGGCATCGAGCGGCGACACGCCCAAATCGTCGACGACCTCGACGTCC
>JAOTTJ010000193.1 GCA_029864465.1 Gammaproteobacteria bacterium
CCGCAATTTGCAACGTGCCGAGTGGGATACGTTGCTGTTCTTCTACGGCATCATGCTCTGCGTCGCAGGCCTGGGCGCGTTCGGCTACATGGCCGTAGGCTCAGATGTCTTGTACGGCGCGCTCGGTGCTACGACAGCGAACATACTCGTCGGATTCGCCTCCGCGATCTTCGACAACATCCCGGTCATGTTCGCTGTTCTCGAGATGAATCCGGCGATGGATCTCGACCAATGGCTACTGATCACGCTCACCGCAGGTGTCGGCGGCTCGATGTTGGCGGTGGGCTCTGCCGCCGGTGTGGCGGTCATGGGACAAGCGCGAGGCGTTTATACGTTTTTCAGCCATCTGCGATGGAGCTGGGCGATCGTCATCGGCTACGCAGCGAGCGTTGCGACCCACTTACTGGTCAACGGGTCGTCTTTCCAAGGCTAGCGATGCTGCAGTGTCCTGGCACCTAGCCGGGCCGAGAAAAGCAAAGAGGCGATCCTAGCGGATCGCCTCTCCACTAACAGCCGACGATCGCCTAGACGATCGCAGCTCAGTGCGGTCAGGCTGGCTTGAGGTTAGCCGCCGCAGGCTTGCCGCGTTGAGTTTCGACGTCAAAGCTGACGCGTTGGCCCTCGCTGAGCGTGTCCATGCCAGCCTCCTGTACAGCACTTACGTGCACGAAGACGTCTTTGTCGCCGGCCTCGGGCTCGATAAACCCGAAACCTTTCGCAGCGTTGAAGAATTTTACAGTTCCAATAGCCATACCTGGCCTCCATTTCAATATGCCGCGCGCAAATCGGGCGCGGGAACGAACAACCTGGTCGCAGTGGGTGTCTTGAATCTGGTGCCCGGGACTCGGGCGGGTAGCTAGAAGGCAGGCCAAAACGTAGATCGCCCGGGTATCGTCCATTATTGCCGGCAAAAAGGCAAGTCTGCAGTTCTCGGTCTCGGGAAATAATCGGGGGCGGGCGCATGACGAACGGAAGCCTCGCCACGAAGATCAGCTCAAAAAGCGGTAGTACTCGATACCTTCGTCGTTGATGCCCGGCTGTGCACTCGAGCCCACGGACTCGATGATGAAACCTGTTTCGGGCGCGATGAGACCGTCGGCCTGACCGTTATCGTGCAGGTTTTCGTATTGTTTACGTGTCAGGGTTTGCTGCGGCTGGAGCGCCGCGGTGAATCCTATGCGTGCGGCGGCGTCTTCCCACGTGCTCGTCAGTCGCATGGGTATCGCCTCGGCGGCATCACCGCTGCCGTAGCCGACGGCGAGCACGGGTTTGCCGACCAGATCGAGCCCGCTTCCCGCGGCTTCCTCGAGGCCAGCAGCCAGCCATGCCGGTAATGCCGCGCAGTAGACGTTACCGATGTCCTTCATGGGCTCCGCGCCGAGCGACATTTTCTTTTCGACGAGTGCTTTGAAGCTTTCGCTGGTCCTGAAGCTCTTGACGAGCTCTATGCTCAGCGGATACACGTCTGCATCGATATCGCCATTCCTGACGAGGTCGAGAATATCGGGGCTCGAGTGCATCTCGCGCACGACTGCATCGGACTCGAGGCTCGCGGCGCGTGCGTACACCTCGAGCTCTTCACGTCCGCTCGGTCCGTTCTTCGCGAGGCCGAATAGATAACTCAATGCCAAAGACGTCAACGGCATTCGGTGGTACGGCCGATGCATGAACACCGCGGCGAGTTCGTGATAGTAGTCGGCAGGTCTTCTGTCCATGCGCCGGAGCATGTCCTCGAGCGCATGCAAAGTCTCGTCGAGATAGCAGGTCGTCGAATATTTGCCATTGAAGACCGGCAGGTCCTGAAAATGGCAATTGAGCTTGCCACGGATGAGGTTGCGCATGACGGGCTTGCGGAAATCGACAGCGCGATAGGAGGAGACGCTGCCGATATGGCTGAGCTCGATGTCGAGTAGCTTCGGGTCGCGCTCCAGAAGCATGGCGATGGCGCCAGCGCCCTGCGTCGGCTCGCCCGTGCTGCCACGCGCGTACTCGGCGATGTCCGCACTGACGACGATCGCGCAACGCGGCTCCGTTTCGAGCGCGAGATAGCGTAGGCCCTGCTTGAGCGCATAGATACCGCCGAGACAGGCATGCTTGATCTCGGGCACCTCGCAGCGGCGGCTCAGCGCGGGCAAGCCCCTGGCCCGTAGGCCGTCGTCGAGTATGCCTTTGACGATAATCGCCCCAGCGGAGTTGTCGGTGCTCGATTCGGTGCCGAGGCCGAGGAAACCGACGTCACGGGGGTCGATATCGTACTGCTCGATCAAGCGCATGATGGCATTCGCGGCCATTGTGTAGACGCTCTGATCGGGCCCGCGCATTCGGAAGCTGCGTCCGATGACGGCATTCGTTTTGTCCCAGTGCGCGCCGGTCCACTCGCACCAATCCTCGAGGTCGACTCGATATGGCGGCAAATAGACGCCGAAGCCACTGATGCCGACTCTCTCGCGCATATCTGAATTCTTCATCAGGCCCCTGTCCGGCCGCTGATTCGGTTTGAGCGGGGCTGGTCTCGTTGAATATCAATAATTATATGCCCATCCCGGACTATTTACCTATTGACCCAGAGTCTCTGAGGTAAAATGCGGTGCGCTGGCGCAAGTCAGCTGACCAACTCATGAAGCTTAGAATCCGTGGCAATTCGATTCGCCTGCGACTCTCGCAGGGCGATCTAGCTGCGCTGCTCGACGGTGGCGCGGTCGAAGACAGCGTCGTATTCCCGGCGGGTCCGGTGCTGACCTATCGTCTAGAGATGGGTGCTGGGGAGTCCGCTGAGGCCGACTACGCTACCGATCGAGTCGTAATCCGGTTCCCGGTGGCCGAGATCGAGACCTGGGCGCGGCCGGATGAGGTCACGATGCGCGCGGAGCTGCCGCTCGGCGACGGCCTGCTCGAGCTGCTCGTCGAGAAGGATTTCAGATGCCTGAGTCCGCGGGACGGAGAGGACGATACGGACCTCTTTGCGAACCCCTCCGCCTCGTGAGCCTAAAGGTTTGCATCGCCGAGCCCCACACAGGGCGCCGGCTGAGGTTACAATCGTGGCTCCCGTGAGCAAGGAGGCCTTTCGTTCATGACCGAAGCGCCGGCAAGCGCCGCCCACGCAGGCACCATCCGTGAGATTGCCGAGACCCGCGCCGCGGTCCCGGGTGCTCTGCTGCCGATCCTGCATGAGATTCAGGATCAGCTCGGTTACGTGCCCGACTCGGCCGTCCCGATCGTCGCCTCGGTGCTGAACCTATCGCGAGCCGAGGTTCACGGTGTCGTGAGCTTCTATCATCTTTATCGCCGCACACCGCCGGGGCGCCGGACGATTTACCTGTGTCGCGCCGAAGCCTGTCAAGCGATGGGCGCGCGTGATCTGGAGGCCCGCCTGAAGGAGAAGCTCGGCATCGATTTCCATGAGACGACGTCGGATGAGCGCTTCAGCCTCGAGCCCATTTATTGTCTCGGAAATTGCGCGTGCTCCCCAGCGCTTATGATCGACGAGACGGTTCATGGACGGGTCACGGCCGAGCGGCTGGACAGTTTGCTCGAGGAGGGCTGACAGCTCATGGCCGGGGATACTTTGAGAATCTACGTGCCGAACGACACGGCCGCACGGTCGGTCGGTGCGGACGCCGTCGCCGCGGCAATCGAGCGGACCGCCGGCGAGCGCGGCGTCGCGATCGAGATCGTG
The DNA here is from genome assembly GCA_029864465.1 of Gammaproteobacteria bacterium. Lineage (GTDB taxonomy): Bacteria > Pseudomonadota > Gammaproteobacteria > Steroidobacterales > Rariloculaceae > JAHEEM01. The sequence continues at coordinate 3,677 of JAOTTJ010000193.1, forward strand.
CGCAATGGCTCGCGTGGCCTGTACTGGCTCGAGCCGCTCGTCGAGGTGGCCGTTGCCGGTGAGCGCGTCGCCTATGGGCCGGTAACGCCGGATGATGTGCCGGGGCTGTTCGATGCGGGCTTCACAACCGGGGGTAAGCACGCGCGCCACCTGGGTGCGACTGAGGCATTGCCGTACCTCTCGGGGCAGACTCGACTGACGTTTGCGCGTGCCGGTCTGATCGCTCCGAGCTCCCTCGAGGATTACCGGGAGCACGAGGGCTATCGTGGCCTGGAGGCCGCTCTTGCGATGGATACCCAGGCAATAGTTGACGTCGTCAAGGAGTCCGGCTTGCGTGGGCGTGGCGGGGCGGGATTTCCGACGGGCATCAAGTGGCAAACCGTGCTCGATACACCCGGCACGCAAAAATACGTCGTCTGCAATGCCGACGAAGGCGACTCCGGCACTTTCGCTGACCGCATGATTATGGAGAGCGATCCGTTCGTGCTCATCGAAGGTATGACGATCGCAGGACTCGCGGTCGGTGCGACGCAGGGTTACATCTACCTACGGGCTGAGTATCCGCAGGCCATTCGAACGATGAACACGGCTATCGCAGCAGCCGAGCAGGCCGGTTACCTCGGCGCTGATGTCTGCGGGAGCGGGCGGGCATTTCATCTGGAAGTTCGCGAGGCCGCCGGCGCCTATATCTGCGGTGAAGAAACGTCGATGCTCGAGAGCCTCGAGGGTAAACGCGGCATGGTGCGTTATCGGCCTCCGCTGCCCGCTGTCAAAGGCCTCTTCGGTGCGCCGACAGTTGTCAATAACCTCACGACGCTCGCCACCGTGCCGATTATCTTCGTGCGCGGGGGCGAGTTTTACCGTGATTTCGGCACGGGCCGGTCCCGCGGGACGCTAACCGTGCAGCTCGCCGGTAACATCAAGCGAGGCGGGCTCGTTGAGATCGCGTTCGGTCGCACGTTGCGCGAGGTGCTCGAAGATTTCGGCGGTGGAACCGCGACCGGTAGACCCATTCGGGCCGTGCAGGCCGGGGGGCCGCTCGGTGCCTACATCCCGACGTCGCAGTTCGATACCCCGCTGGATTACGAGGCCTTCGCCGAAATCGGGGCGATGCTCGGTCACGGCGGGCTCGTTGTCTTCGACGACACTGTCGACATGGGCCAGCAGGCGCGTTTCGCGATGGAGTTTTGCGCGATCGAGTCCTGCGGCAAGTGCACACCTTGCCGGGTCGGCGCCGTGCGCGGGGTCGAGGTCATCGATAAGATATTGAGCGGACAGGACGAGGCGGGCAACCGGGAGCTACTCGAGGACCTCTGCGGGACAATGGTGGATGGCTCGCTCTGCGCATTGGGCGGAATGGCACCTTTCCCCGTTCTTAGCGTCTTGAAGCATTTTCCGGAGGATCTCGTGGCGCGTTGATCGCGCCCGGGCGCCTCGAGCACGAGATGAGTCAAGGCTACGTACCCGCTAGACAAGTCGGAATCCAATGTCACGAGCACTAAAGCGCTGTTATAACGTTGCGCGGCTTCGCGAGCGCGCCAAGAAACGCCTGCCGGCGCCCATGTTTCACTATATCGATGGCGCTGCGGGCGATGAATGGACGATGCGCCAGAACACATCCGCGTTCGATCGCTGGGAGCTCGTGCCGCGCTGGCTCGTCGACGTCAGCGAGATCGATATGTCGACGACCGTGTTCGGTCAGAAGATTGACGTTCCCTTTTTCTGTGCGCCGACGGCGATGGGGCGGCTGTTCCATCATGTCGGTGAGCCGGCCGTGGCCCGTGCGGCCGAACGCATCGGTACGATGTACTCGCTGTCATCGATGTCGACGACGAGCATCGAGGAAGCGGCCGAGGCGACGAGCGGGCCAATAATGTTTCAGGTTTACGTCTTTAAGGACCGCGGCCTGAATCGCGAGTTCGTCCAGCGCTGTAAGGACTCCGGTTACCATGCGCTCGCCCTGACCGTCGACGTGCCCGTCGCCGGCAATCGTGAGCGCGACATCGTCACGGGTATGACGATTCCGCCGAAGCTGACGCTTGCGAGTCTGTTCGACTTTGCGATGCACCCGCGTTGGGTGTGGAATTATTTCACGAGCCCGCCGCTAGAGCTCGCAAACGTGCGTGACCGAATCAAGGGTGACGTGACGACCCTCGTGAGCTTCTTCAACGATCAGCTGGATCGGACCGTGAGCTGGGACGACGCGGCCTTGATGATCGAGGAATGGGGCGGGCCGTTTGCGATCAAAGGCATCCTGTCGGCCGAGGACGCGCGCCGCGCCGCCGAGATCGGTGCGAGTGCCGTGATCGTGTCGAACCATGGCGGGCGGCAGCTGGATACCTCGCCTGCGCCGATCGAGGTGCTTCCCGAGATAGTTCAGGCTGTAGGAGACCGGCTCGAGATCATACTCGAGGGCGGCGTGCGCCGCGGCGTGCACGTGCTCAAGGCCCTCGCGCTCGGAGCGACGGCCGTATCCTTCGGCCGACCATATCTGTTCGCACTCGGTGCCGGCG
>JAOTTJ010000194.1 GCA_029864465.1 Gammaproteobacteria bacterium
CGGCAAATACGAAACCGAGCGCTACGAGTTGTAGCTCTGCAGGCACTCGAACCGGCAGATGTTCTCCAAGAACAACGGGCGCCAGGATGATCGCAATGATGACCGCAACGAGAAAGGCGTTGAGCCATTGACCTTCCAGAAGGATCAGGACGAGGTCGATGCCCATGATCGTTACAACCGTCACGATGAACCATCGATGGATTCGCGATGCTATGTCGCGCTCGGGTCTGCCTGTGTCGATGGCCTTCTCGGTTGGCTCGGTCATCTCTGATCGCCTGTTGATCGGGAGGGGAGATCGTCGAGAGGCGACGATATCACGCGCTGCCGTCCGCGCCCGGCATTGCTCGGGGTAACCGTGCCGGTTGCGGGACTGATGCGCTTCCTATCCTCGCAAACATTTCCCGTCGAAACGCGGGCCGGTTCGGCTTCCTGACGCTTGTGGTGCGGTTGGCCCGTGAGCGGGACGAGCGGTCGAAGACGGCGTCGTTCGAGTAGAATCCGCAGACGGAAGAGTGGTAACGGAGTGGTGCATTGACCAAGAGAAGAAAGATCGGCTCGAAGCCTTCGAATTCGCCTGGCGCCGCCTTGATCGGCCTGGTGCTCGCGCTGGGCGGAGTTGGCGCCGTGGCGCAGCCCGCCTTTGTGCCGCTTGCGGACCCTGACTTTCCGCTCGAGCTAGTTGGTTATCTCAAGGCGGCGAACGCCGAGGCTTACGATCATTTTGCCTGCGGCGGTGCGAGCCCGAGCCACACGGGGAATTCGATCGCGATTAGCCGCGATGGGCGTACGATGGCGATCGGCGCGCCGCACGAAAGCGGTGGCACGACCGGCATCAACGGTGACCCGGACGACAACTCACTCTACGGCTCCGGCGCCGTATATGTTTTCGTCCGCGAGGGCGGCGTGTGGGTGCAGCAGGCCTACGTCAAAGCGTCGAATGCGGGGTTGCTCGACCACTTCGGCTCTTCGGTGGTACTGAGCAGTGACGGCAGTACGCTCGCCGTGGCGGCACATTTCGAGTCGAGCGGCGCGACGGGGGTCAACGGCGATCAGAACGACGATTCGGTTCCGCAAGCCGGCGCCGTCTACGTCTTCACACGCTCGGGAGATGCTTGGACCCAGCAGGCTTACATCAAGGCCTCGAACACGGGGAACATGCCGACCGAAACTGAGCTCGGTGATGGTGATCAGTTCGGCTACTCGCTCGCTTTAGGCGGAGACGGCAACACACTCGCCGTTGGCGCGATCGCCGAGGACAGCGGTGCTCGGGTGATCGACGGTGACCAGGCGGACGATTCAGTGATCTCAACGGGCGCCGTGTATGTATTCACGCGTGCCGCAGGACAGTGGGATCAGCAGGCCTATCTGAAAGCGTCGAACTCCGATCAAGGCGATCTGTTCGGCTTCGCCATCGCGATTAGCGCCGACGGCGATACGCTCGTCGCAAGCAGCTACGACGAGGACGGCGGCACGCGGGTTATCAACGGTCCTGCCGGTGACAACAGCCGTCGCGCGGCCGGTGCGTTGTTCGTTTTCGAGCGCGAGGGCACCGTTTGGACGGAGACAACCTACCTCAAGGGCTCACGCAACGAGGAAACCGATCAGCTCGGCTACTCGGTCTCGATCAGCGATGACGGCAACACGATCGCGAGCGGTGTCGGCGATGAGGATTGCCTGACGCCTGGGGTCAATCCGCCGGGCTGTGCGGATGACTCGATGCCGGGGACCGGCGGTAATGTCTGGGTCGGTGCAGCGTACGTCTTCGTACGCAGCGGTGACATGTGGACCGAGCAGGCGTTCATAAAGGCCACCAATCCGCGCCCCTACAATTCCTTTGGCGTCAAAATCGCGCTGAGCGGCGACGGCAACACGCTTGCTGTACCGGCGTACCTCGAGGACGAAGGCATTCGTGGCATCTTCGGGCCCGAGCCATTCCCGCTCATGGTCGTGCCGAATCTGGACCCGTGGCGAGCAGATATCGATCAGGCGGTCGAGTCAGGCGCGGTTTACCTCTATACGCGCTCCGATGAAACGTGGACGCCGCGCGCTTACATCAAAGCAGCTAATGCAGATGTGGGCGATGAATTCGGCAGCGCCGTGGCCTTGAGCGTCGACGGGCGGTTACTGGCGGTCGGTGCGCATAACGAGGGCAGTGTTGCGCGTGGTCTAGACGGAGACCAGCAGGACAACACGGCACCGCAGTCCGGCGCCGTCTATTTGTTCGCGCGGTGATTAACGGCGCGCTTGTGTCCATCGAGGTGTGATGACGCTAGAATCGAGCAACTGCTTGGAGGGGGGTTGGCGATGAAAAGAACGACGATTTGCATGCTGGCCCTCATGGCGATCGCGCCGGCCATTGCGCATCACAGTGACGCTGGCATCGATATGGACTCGACGATTGAGATCGATGGCACGGTCACGGAGTTCCACTGGCGTAACCCGCACGTCTATTTTATGGTCGAAGCGCCGAACGAGCGTGGAGAGCCTGTCGAATGGTCGATACAGATGGGCTCGACGATCACGACAGCGCGCACTGGTTGGAGTCGTGACTACCTGACTCCGGGAGACCCCGTCGTCGTCCGCTTGCATCCGGCGATCAGCGGCCGACCCTATGGCATCCTCGAATCGATCGACAAAGGGGAAGATGCGCTGCCCACACTGGTTGCACCGGGCTCGAGCGAGACGCTGGTGCCGCCGCCCGACGGCACAGCGCAAGCCGAGTCACTTGCAGGTGTCTGGTTTGCGGATCGCGCGAGAATCCGCCAATACCCCGGCGGATTCGATGGGTATTTCAATGCCGAGCTGCAGCTCACGCCTGCAGGCGCAGCAGCCAAGGCGGCCTACGATCCGCTGTCTGCAGATAATCCCGAGGCGCAATGCATCGGTCGTCCGACACCGGCGATGATCGTCTCCAGTCAGCTCTATCCGATTCGCGTCGAGATCAACGAGGCGGAGCAGACTGTTACATTGCGAACCGAGTTCTGGGACGAAACACGAACGGTTTACATGGACGGCCGTGGGCATCCGGACGATGGCGAACGCTCTATCAGCGGACATTCGATCGGGCGGTGGGAAGGCGGCACGCTCGTCGTGGATACACGCAACTTCGCGGACCATCGCTCGCCGTACCAGATTGGCGTCCCATCTGGCGCGCTGAAGCACGTTGTCGAGCGCTACACATTGAGCGAGGATCGCACGCGCGTCTTCGTCGAGTTCACTCTTGAAGACCCGGAATTCATTGCCGAGCCGTTGACCCACAGCCGTGAGCTTCTCTACGCACCCCAGATGACTCTCCAGCCATTCGAGTGCGATCCAGAGGCAACGCGGCGGTTCCTGGAAACCGGCGGCTGAGGGCTCTCCCCGGAGTTGGCGCATGCCGAAGCTCATTGATCAACCCACCGTCATCGACTGCGTTGGCGAGCCCCCGAAGCAGATCCGCGAGTACGTTGGACTTGCGAATACGGGTGACGCAAACATCAGCGTTGCGCGCATGAGCTCGCCGGCTGGATGGTCGGAACCGGGACAACGACCCCAGTTCGAAGAAATTACGTTTGTGCTCTCGGGTGAGATCGTTGTCGAACACGAGAAGGGCACACTCAAGGTCGCGGGCGGCCAGGCCGTCGTGACCGAGCCAGGCGAATGGGTGCGGTATAGCACGCCGGACGGTGCGGAGTACGTTGCGATTTGTATTCCTGCGTTCTCACCAGACACCGTGCACCGAGACGACGAGTAAGCGCATCTGCAGCGCCAGGAAGGCTCCGAACTCAATTAGCCTGATTTCGAGATTATTCTTATATCCTACTGATTTAATAATAATTATAGAGCCATAGCCCGAGCCAACTCAGCTTGCGCGCGCGAGCACCAGTGCGACGGGTCGACGATCAATTCCCGCTGAGATTAGAGATCTCTGTGATCATGCGCTGTTGCAGGCCAGCGTCCGGGAACGGATCCCCGCCCGCCAGAACGTTGTCGCGCATGTGCGCGGGATTTCCCGTGCCGGGAATGACGCACGTGACGGCCGGTTGCGCGAGCACGAACTTCAACAAGACCTGTGCCCAGCTCGTGCAGTCTATCTCGTTCGCCCAAGCCGGCAACGTGTGCCGGCTCAGTCTGCGTAATAGGCCGCCGCCGCCGAATGGGCGATTCACGAGGACGGCGATGCCACGTTCCGCTGCCAGCGGCAGCAGCCGATTCGCAGCGCCGCGGTCGTTCACGGCATAGTTGAGTTGAACGAAGTCGAGTGGCTCGGCGCGCATGATGGCTTCGAGGTCGTCGTGCGCGCTCTCGGTGTAATGCGTGATGCCGATATAGCGCAAGCGGCCCTCGCGCTTCCACGCGCGCATCGTCTCCAGATGCGTGCGCCAATCGATGAGATTGTGCACCTGCATGAGGTCGATGACATTGTCGCGCAGCAGCTCGAATGACTGATTCATTTGGCGAATGCCCGATTCGCGTCCGCGGCTCCAGACTTTGGTTGCCAAAAAAACGCGTTCATGGGCGCTCATGGTCGCGAGCAACTCACCGACAACAGCTTCGGCAGCGCCGTACTCGGGCGAGCTGTCGATGACCGAGCCGCCGGCCTCGAACAGAACCTCGAGCACTGCCCGTAGCCGGTCGCGTTGCCCCAGGCGCACGTCGAACCCGAGCCATGTGCCACAGCCGATGACGGGTAGCCGTTCACCGCTGGAGGGGATAGGTCTCGTCTGCATTCGCCGCTCGACGGTGGTTTGAGTGCGGGCCGTGGCCGCGGAGGCAGACATGAGCACGGCCGTCAGCATGCGGATGAATTGTGCCCGAGTCATGCGTGAGTTTCCGTTTCCGGATCAAGGAGACTCGCACAGTTTGTTATTGAGAACAACGTCTTATCGCAGCCACGGTCACGCGATGGCGGTACGGCTGAAAACAGTAGCGAATACAAACTATCGGCTCGGATCGCGCGTTCCCCATGCTATTCTTGCGCCCGCCCACGAGCGTCTCGCCACGGGGCCAAGGTGTCGATAGACGACGGCCGGCGGCGTTGGCCGCCGGGCGAAATCGCTGTGTGCCATCAGCCCGCCTGGGAATGCCGCGGGAGCGTTGATGCAGCAGCGGCGAACTAAATCGCATCGTACGCTGTCTAGATAGCGGCAGAACTGGAAATCGGGGGACGGTTCAATTGAGATTGGTGACCAGGCGCACATCGATGGGCAGCGGTCACGGGTACAGTCTCGATGGTGTCTCCCAGCGTCGGCGCACCTGCCGGCGCGCGACGAGCATTCACTAAGTAACAACGGATTCTGAATTTTGTCGATGCGGTTTCGATTGGAGGCGTTCGTCGTCGCGATGTGGCTCATGCCGATCGCCCTTGCGGCGCAGGAGCCCGGCGCTGCAACGAAAATCGTGAATGTCTACCGCGTTGACACGCCGCCGGTCGTGGATGGCGTGCTCGACGATGCAGCCTGGGCCATGGCGGAGCCAGTCGAAGATTTGCACCAGGTGTGGCCCGTCGAATATGCGCCGCCCAGTCAAGAGACGATCGTCTACGTCGTCTACGACGAGAATGCAGTCTACATCGGCGCCCGTCTCAGCGATTCCGATCCGGATCAGATAACGGCCCAGGTTCTACGCCAGGGTGAGCGTCCGAACAACGACGACTACTTCGCCGTCATTATCAGTCCGTTCAACGATCAGCGCAGCGGCTATCTGTTCGAGGTCAACCCCAACGGCGTGCGGGCCGAGGCACAGTATCAGGACGGGCGCCGAGAGCAATACGAGTGGCAGGGCATCTGGAATGCGAGCTCGACGGTCGATGAGGGCGGTTGGACGACCGAGATAGAAATCCCACTGAAGAGCCTGTCGTTCAATGCCCAGAGCGACACCTGGGGCATCAATTTTCGCCGCCGCATCGGCCGCAATCGGCAAGCCGATGGTTGGGTGTCACGAAACCGCTCGCAGAATCCGGTCGTGTCCGGGCGCGCCGTGGGATTCAGCGGTCTTCAACAGGGCCGGGGCCTGGACGTCGTACCGCAGATCACCATGAGAGAACAGAAAGTGTACGGCCCGGGCAGCATGTCGTCGGATTTCGTACCGTCACTCGACGTTTTCTACAAATTCACACCCGAGCTCACCGGTGTCGTCACGTTGAACACCGATTTTTCGGCAACCGAAGTCGATGACCGCCAGGTCAACCT
>JAOTTJ010000195.1 GCA_029864465.1 Gammaproteobacteria bacterium
GAAATCCGCCAATGCCCGCGTGCGCGCGGTCTGCGACTTATTGCCATGAATAGCGACCGCTGACAATCCGTCGCGATCCAGCTGCTCGGCCAAACGATTTGCGCCGTGTTTCGTTCGCGTGAAGACCAGCACCTGTTGCCAATCACCCTCGCGAATTCGATCGGCCAGCAAATGTCGTTTGCGTCCACGATCGACCGGATGAACGATCTGGCTGACGCCATCGGCCGCCGTATTGCGTTGCGCGACCTGAATCTCAGTCGGCGAGTTCAGCAAACCGGCAGCCAGCTCCCTGATCTCCTTGGAGAAGGTCGCCGAGAACAAGAGATTCTGGCGATCTTTCGGCAACAACTTGAGGACTCTTCGAATGTCTCGAATGAATCCCATATCGAGCATCCGGTCAGCCTCGTCCAAAACGAGTATCTCGACGGCCGATAGATCGATGGTCCTCTGCTCGACGTGATCGAGCAGTCGGCCAGGTGTCGCCACGACGATATCGACGCCTTTGCGCAGCTTGGCGATCTGTGGATGGATACCCACGCCGCCGAAGATCACCGCAGTCGTTGCCGGCACATGACGTCCGTAGCTGCGAATGCTGTCGCCGACTTGGGCAGCGAGCTCGCGCGTCGGCGTGAGAATCAGCGTCCGCACATGGCGGCCAGCGGATGGCCGCTCCTGCAGCCGTTGAAGAAGCGGTAACGCGAATCCGGCTGTCTTGCCGGTACCGGTCTGGGCGCCGGCGAGTACGTCCCGACCCTCGAGAATGAGTGGAATAGCCTTTTGCTGTATCGGGGTCGCTTCGCGATAGCCCTGATCGTGCACGGCACGCAGTAATTCGGCCGAGAGGCCGAGTTCATCGAATAACATGGTTTGTGGGGAACTCCAGCGTCGCCTGACCCGATCGCGACTAAGTCGCAGCGCGGGTATCGGCCCAGACGGGGATAGTGGGGAGGTTTCGGGAACCGCGGGATTGCGGACTCCGAATAGACAGCGCAGACCGAAGTGCGCCGGTATGCCACGCACTATAACAGAGCCGCGGAACAATAATAAGGGTATGGAGCCTAGTCAGCGAGTTGCGCTGATCAGCCTCTGCGCGCCCCACGTGCCGTGAAGCTCAGTGCTCGACGCCCTGCTGAAGGCTTTTTTGCTCGAGCGAGACGCGTAGTGCGCGACCGTCGACGCGCAGACCGTCTAGCGCCGCGACTGCGGAACCGGCCTCGACCTCTGCCAAGCGGACATAGCCGAACCCTCCGCAGCGGCCCGTCATGACATCGATCGCGAGGTCAATGGACTGAACGGCACCGAATCTAGAGAATAGCTGCTCGACGCTTTCGACCGTGGACGAGGTCGAGAGATTGCGCACGACCAGCCTAGTCACGAGGCAGACCCCGAAAACCACGGGGCCGGTCGGTCATCCCGCTGCTCCACGCTGCTGCGACTGCGGCTCTTCCTCTGCCCCATGCCCTTCTTCGACCGTCTGGCCCTCAGGGAGCGCTTCGACAGCCTCGCCGTCGATTCCCTCCTTTTCTGCCTTGCGTAGCGCCTTCTTCTCGTCCTTCGCCCGACGCTTGTCCTTTTTCGCCTGTTCTCGTTGCCGTTTTGCGTGCGACTGCGGTGTTCGTCTCGCCAATTCCCTAACTTCCATCAAACTATCGTTGCGCCCAACGGTAACATAAACCGGCGCGGAACATCGGACTGAGAGAACGACGACGGCCGGGCGGCCGTCGGCTGTGACCGCACCTGAAGAAGGTCTCAGGAATCAGCCCAGGTACGAAGCAGATTATGGTAGACGCCGGCCAGACGCACGAGCTCGGCATGCCCAGGCAACTCAGAAGCCAGACCTTGAATCGAGCTATCGAGCTCGAACAGCACACGCCGGTGGTCATCATTGCGCACCATGCTCTGCACCCAGAAGAACGATGCGTACCGCACGCCTCGCGTCACGGGGGCGACGCGATGAACACTGCTGCCCGGGTAGAGCACCATGTCGCCGGCCGCGAGCTTCACGCTGCGCGCGCCGAATGAATCCTCTATCGTGAGCTCACCACCTTCGTAGTCCTCCGGCGCGCTCAGGAACAATGTCGCCGACAGATCGGTCCTGACCCGATGCGGGGTTCCGGAGATCGGGCGTATCGCACCGTCGACGTGCGGGCCGTATTCTTGACCGTCGGCATAGCGGTTGAACAAAGGCGGAACGATCTTGAAAGGCAATGCGGCGGAGATGAACAGCGCGTTTCCTTCCAGCCGCTCGAGAACAGCCTTGCCGAGCTTGGCAGCCGTAGGACTACCATCCGCCAACTGACCGTTGCTCTTGACGGCCGCAGACAAGTAACCGGCACTGCCGCGCCCATCCGCCCATTCCGCCGCGGACAGTTCGCCGAGAAATTCGTCGATCTGCTCCTTGGCGAGGACCTGCGGAATCTCGATCAGCATTGCTGGCTGGCGTGTTACGGCGCCAGGAAAAAATTGGCAGCCAGCGTGACCGTGCGTCCCGGCCCGGGCACGACGTGCCAAGGATGCAGCTGGCCGAAGTAATACTCGTCGGTGATGTTCGTAAGATTGAGCTTCAGCGTAATTCGATCGGTTAGGTTGTAGCGCACCATCGCATCGAGCAGCCAATAGTCCGGCACGGACTTGCCTTGGCCCGTGTTCTGCGCGAGCTGCTCGTCGACGTAACGGAGGCCCACGCCGAAATCCAGGGGCTCGCTGATCCGATAGTCCGCCCAGATGGATAGGGAGTGTTCGGGCGCATTTGCGAGGGCTGCGCCGGCCAGAGTACCGGGCGCGGCAGTGACGACCTCGCTGTCGAGGTAAGCGTAACCCGCCTGCACAAACGTACGGGGCGTAAGCAGTCCCGAGACGTCAGTCGAAAATCCGCGCACGCGCAGCTCGCCACCGAGCGCGTTGAACCCCGGCCTGTTGGGGTCGGGCACGCGCGCATTCGACTTGGTTATCTCGAAAACCGCCGCTGCGAATGCGAGATCGCCGTCGCGTAGATCGGCTTTGAATCCTCCCTCGATGCTACGGTTTTCTTCCGGATCGAGCAGCGCGTTGTTAGTTCCGAGACCACGGCCCGTCGACAAGAGCGAGAGGCTCTGCGCCGAAGGATTGAACGATGTGCTGCCGGCGAGATACCACGTCCGCTCGACGGATGGCTTGTAAACGAGTGCGGCGCGATAGCTCACGACGTCATCCGTCTGGTCGAACGACTCGGTACTCGCAACGTCTCCGGGATTGAACGGCGTCGGCGAGCCAGCAAACCGTTCGGCATCATAGTCCGTCTCGAAGCGGTCCCAGCGCATACCGGCGACCACTTGCCAGGCATCGGAAAATTTGATCGTGTCCAGAACGTAGAGCGCGGTTGTATCGCCGCGTGTATCGGCCCGCACACGCGGTTCGATCGACGTGGCGCTGAACGGTGCGTCTGAAATCGGCTGCAGCAGATCCGTCCCCGGCACGCCGATGCCGAAGGCGAATTCGGGTTCGGAGCGCTCACTGCTGAGCTCAAAGCCCGTCACGAGACTGTGCTCGACATCGCCTGCTTGCAGGTCCGCCGTCAGCGTGCCCTGCGCCGTCAGCAGAGTCTCCTCGCTATCTCCGAAGAATACGTATCGAAAGATCGATAGGTCCTCCAGCGGCTGGGTCGCGGCATTCGGGTCCGTGATGAGCGGCTCCGTGATTCGGCTCTCCCGTGAATAGCTCGCGTAGCGCACACGCCAATCGCTCGTTACGTTGCTGCTGTGAGAACGGACAAGGTGGCCGGTAAAAATATCGGCGTCCGTCTTCAGGTAATCACTATCGAAGCCGTAGAAGCTCTCGCGTGGCACCGGAGCGGGACGGCCATCCAGCCACGGCAGACCGTAGTCAGGCCGATCATCGGCTGTCTGTTTCATGTAGCTCAGCGTCAGCTCGGTAGCGGAGCCGAGGCCGAACGCGAGACTCGGTGCTATGCCAAAGCGTTCGGTTTCGGCGCCATCACGATCGGCAACTTCACCCGCATGGGCCAGCGCGTTGACTCGAAACGCCGCACCGTCACGCGACAGCGGGCGGCCCACGTCCATCGTCGTGCGAAACGTTTGATCGCTACCGACGTTGACGCTGACGTTGGTCATCGAATCGAGGATCGGCTGCTTCGTGACCTGGTTGATCGCCCCACCGGTCGAACCTCGTCCGAACAGCATCGACGAAGGCCCGAGCAAAACCTCTAGAGTCTCGAGATTGAACGGGTCGCGCGCATAGCTACCGAAATCCCGGATTCCATCGAGATACATGTCATCGCGCGCATTGAAACCGCGGATGTTCGGGTTGTTCCCCTGCCAGCTGAATTCACCAGCGCCTAGCGTGATCGACGGAATCGTGCGCAGGACATCGTTCAGCGACGTGATCACACGGTCATCGAGAACGTCCGCAGACACCGACGTAATCGACTGCGGAGTATCGCGCAGCGGCTCGGTGAAACGATTGAGGAAAGACTCGTCGAAACTGTCCCGACGTTCGCCGAAAACGAGAACCTCCTCGACGGGCTCTTGAGCGAGCACGGGGCCCTCGGCGGCGATCGCAGCGCTACCGCCTACGAGCGCGCGCGTGACTTCCCGGGCCAAGCGGCTGCGCCGCGTGGCCAGCACGCGCCCGACGACACGTTTTTGGGGTCTAAAGGTCACCGTTGTAATCCGTTCCTGCTGGACCGCCCAGCTTCGTGATCAGCGCACATGATATGGCCTCGCAGGCTAAGTGCAAGGCACAGCGCCCGCCACGCCTCGACCTCGGCTGAGCGCGGTCGCTGAAAGGCTTCGTTAGTCTTGCAGAGATGGACAGCGACTGAAAATGCTAGTTTGCGTTTTTAGCCCGAAACGCGGCTGCCTCCTCATGCGCCGGGAACAGTTCCAACACGCGGCCGTAGGTCTCGATACGCCGACAACGACGATATCCTTCGTACCGCGGCAGGCTGCCGCCCGCCTGCTGGCGAACGACAGCGCAGCAAACCCGGGCAGCCAATGACCACCCGGGTCCAGCTGTAGCAGGGGCTATTCGAATCCGGCCTGGCGCGAGAGCTCCGGATCGCAGTCGTAGCGGAAGAGCTGCAGATGCGGCGTGTAGAGCAGCTCCTTCGTCGCCCTGAAGGTCCCAACGAGATAGTCGGGATCTTCGAGCTCGACCTCAACGATCATGCGCGTGCCGTCCTCGCTCAGAGAAAAGCGTTCGACGACATGCTTATTCGGCCCCGAAGGCACACCCGTGCCATTGGACGAGCGGTGCTCGGCAAAGAGCGCCGTATCGACCACGAGCGTGTCGCCATCCCAGCGCCCGATCGAGTGCCCGAGGTTCGTCCGCTCGCCGTTCTGCGGATGACCCCGCCCGTCGAGGTAGACGACACGCTCGGCATCGAAGAACTCGCTGCGGATAATGACGCGGTCTTCCTGAACCTCGAAGCCGTTCAGATACACGGTCGAGGCGACCGTGCTGCCCGGCGGCGGCGGCGGGCGGCAGTCACGAATCGGGCTCTCGGCCTGGAAGTTGTACGATGCTCTGGCAGCCTCGCCTGCGGGCGTCAGCGGCATTGCGTCGAGTGCCCGGCTGAACGGCCCCGTCGTCGCGCCGATGCCCTTCCAGACACCGTCGAGCGACATCGCGCTCGCGGTCGCCACCGTATCGGTCTCGTCCTGGATCCACACGGAGCCGTCTGACTTCTCGATCGAGATCATCATCGTATGCGCGCGATGCTGGCGATCCGGATGGCCGCGCACGCTGACGACATCGCCTGGCGCGAACACATCACGCGACCAGCCGCTGCGCGTCATGATCGGCGTCGAACCGGTCTCCACGCCCCACTCGACGAGCTCGCCGGCTTCGTTCTGGGTCTCGACGTAGACGGTGATGTGAGGATTGCGCCAGAGAAACCGTGTCACGGTGCCTTCGAACCCGATCACCCGCTCCTGGTCATAACCGGCATCGCTGTGATGCGCAAGCGCGGCTCCGAACAGACCGAAAGCGACTGACAAACCGATGATGTGTGCAATTCTCACAAGTCGTCTCCTGAACTCTTATCGGGGCGTTCTTTCCCGAAGAACTCGGGACGCGAAGAATATCATAGGCCGAATCGTTGT
>JAOTTJ010000196.1 GCA_029864465.1 Gammaproteobacteria bacterium
AACCGCTGCTGTTGCATGAGCGCACGCGCGCCTCGGACCTCGGCTTCATGGCCGCGCTGGGCGCGGGTCTCGGGCTGATATTCGTATCGGGCGAAAACCCAAGCGCCTCGGCGACCGATCCTTCCCTCGGCAATATTCTCGGCGTGTGCTCTGGCATCACGTGGGCGCTGACTGTGCTAGGCCTACGTTGGCTTGCCGTGAGATCGGTTACGGGTTCCGAGCGGCCAATTGCTGCAGTTATCGCCGGCTGCTTCCTCGCGAGCGTCGTAGCGGCGGGTTTCGCGTTTCCGCTGGAGAGCGTTACGCCCGGAAACTGGCTCATCGTCCTGTATCTCGGCGTTTTTCAGATTGCGCTCGCGTACCTGCTCGTCACTGACGGGATCCGCCATGTCCCCGCGTTGGAGGTCTCATTGCTGCTGCTCGTCGAGCCTGTACTGTCACCCGTATGGGCCTGGCTGTTTCTCGATGAGGTGCCGGGCCGGTTAGCCCTGGCCGGCGGTGCGATCGTCATCGCCGCGACCGTTCTGTATCCGCATCGCCGATACCGAACGACTTGATCCCGGGGCCGAACGAGCGCAGCCATGCTGCCCGGCGGCGTTTCCGGTATGATCGCGGCCCTTGTCGAGCAGATGGAACGGGCCCATGGGCTTCACCACGAAACAGATTCATGCTGGCGTGAAACCGGATCCGGTGACGGGCTCGATCCTGACGCCCATCTATCAAACGACGACCTATGTACAGGATTCCGTCGACGAGTACCTGGCCAAGGGTTACTCGTACTCGCGCAGCGCCAACCCGACCGTTGATGCGCTCGAGAAAAAGCTCGCGGTGCTCGAGAACGGTTACGGTTGTTCGTGTTATTCGACCGGTATGGCAGCGATTCAAGCGGTCGTTCAGGCAACGTTGAACGCTGGTGATCACGCGATCGTATCGGATGTTGCCTACGGTGGTACGTACCGGCTCTGCACGAAGATTTACGCGCGTTTTGGCGTCGAGTTTACGTTCGTCGATACAGCGAGCCCGGAGGCCGTCGCAGCGGCGGTGCGCGACAACACACGACTGATTCTGACCGAGACGCCGGCCAATCCGACATTGAAGCTGACTGACCTTGCGGCCGTCTCAAAAATTGCAGCTGCGAACGGTATTCCGCATGCGGTCGACAATACGTTCCTGACACCGTTCTACCAACTTCCGCTGGAGCTCGGTGCCGACATCGTCATTCACAGCACGACGAAATATTTCGATGGCCACAACGCGACGGTTGGTGGTGCGGTTGTAACGAAGACGGCGGAGCAGGACGAGGCAATTCGATTCGTGCAGAACGCCTCAGGTGTGATCATGTCGCCATGGGTCGCGTGGCTTACGTTGCAGGGTATCAAGACGTTGTCAGTCCGCATGGAGCGCCAATCGGCAAACGCGCTAGCGATCGCCGAGTTCCTCGAGGCGCATCCCAAGGTCGCGCGCGTGCAATATCCGGGGCTGAAGTCGTTTCCTCAGCACGAGCTTGCAAAGTCGCAAGCTGACGGATTCGGCGCGATGCTGTGTTTCGAGGTCAAAGGCGGCGTGCAGGCTGGCAAACGCATCATGGACGCAGTCGAGCTTTGCGCACTCGCGGAGAATCTTGGTTCTGTCGAGACGCTCATCACGCATCCCGCAACGATGACGCATGCCGACGTCGAGCCCGAGGAGCGTGAGCGCGTCGGTATCACAAATGGCCTCGTGCGCCTCTCTGTCGGGCTCGAGGACGTGCAGGATCTCATTGACGATTTGAGCGCAGCTCTGGACTCCGTATAGCATCAATGACAGCGCCGCGCGCGCGATTCCAAACCGATGAAGAAAGAAAGCCGGGTAATCCATCAGCCGAGCGTCGACCTGCCGGAGGGCAACGAGTCCCTGATCGGTCCCGTTTATCGGTCGGTGAAATTTTCGTTTCCGAGCATCCGTGCGGCTATGACCCCCGAGGCTCGCCAGGAGGGCTTCGATTATTCGCGCGACGCGAACCCGACGACGCGGCAACTCGAGAAACTCTGTGCGGAGCTTCAGGATCGTGACGATGCGATCTGCGTATCGACGGGCATGGCAGCGATCTGGCTCGCGTTGATCGGCAACCTGAACGCCGGCGATCGTATCGTCTTTTTCGTGGAATCCTATCGGCCGACTCGTACGATGGTGCGCGAGCGGCTGCCGCATTTTGGAATCGAGCACACGATGCTGAGCATTCACGATCATGATGCGATGGCCGAAACATTCGCTCGTGAAGACACGAAGTTGCTCGTGTTCGAGGCACCAACGAACCCGATGCTGCAGGTCCCCGATCTGGATGCCATCCTGGAGCTCGCCCGTGCCAACGGCGTGACAACTGTGCTCGATAACACGTTCGGCGGCTTGCACAACCATGGCGATTATCCGGTTGATCTGTTTGCTCATAGCTTGACCAAATACGCGAGCGGTCATGGGGATGTCATGGGTGGTGTCGTCGTCGGCGATAAGCAGCGCATCGCTTCGCTGAAGCCGTGGGCGGTCAACATGGGTGCGACACTCGATTCCGATACCGCCTATCTGATATTGCGCGGATTGCGCACGTATTTCCTGCGATTCGAGCGCCACTGCGAGTCGGCATTGCGGATCGCCGAGTACCTTCAGGGTCGCCCGGAGGTCGAGCGCGTGTTCTATCCGGCGCTCGAGTCCGATCCGGGGCATGCGCTCGCGTCTCGGCAGATGAACGGCTGCGGTGGGGTGTTGAGCTTCACTCTCGCATGTGGGCGAGAACAAGCCTGGGCCTTTGTCGATGCGCTCGAGCTGTTTGCAACCGTTTCGAGTGTCGGCTCGACCGAGTCGCTCGTCGCGCCCGTGAAGCTCTATTTCGGGCGCGATCTCAGTGAAGCCGAAGCTGATTCAGCGGGTATTACGGATGGTACCGTGCGCCTTTCCGTGGGCCTCGAGCACACTGAGGACCTGATCGCCGATCTCGAGCAAGCGTTCGCCGATACCTTCGGCTGAGCGAGCGGAATTATTGCTACAGAGACGTCAGCCGACCGACGGCGACGAGATGCTCTTGATAGTACGGTGAGTCGATGTTGGCGACAGAGACCGTGCGCCCGGACGATGGCGCGTGGATGAATCGCCGCTGGCCCAGATAGATGCCGACGTGCGAGAGCTTTTCCTGATCCTGAAAGAAGACGACGTCGCCGGGTTGGGCGTCTGCGAGCGAGATCTTGCGCGCGGCGCGGAACTGGTCGCTCGATGTGCGCGGCACGGTGATGCCAGCCTGGGTGTAACTGTAGTAGACGAGACCGCTGCAATCGAATCCCGTCGCAGGATTCATGCCGCCGTAACGATACTGTATGCCAATCTGCTCCCGCGCGATCAATGCGGCGCGCTCGCCACGATCGAGCCGCTGGGCAGGTGCATGCGGTGATGGGGCTGCAACGGCGGTCGGCCTTGCCGGGGCGCCTGCGCAGCCGGCGAGTAGCACCAAAGAAGCTATGAGAAATACAGCGGTGAGCTCTGAGAATCGCATGTCGATCAGTATGTCTCGGGATCGCTGAACGCATCATGAACGAGAAGTCGAAAGCTTAGTCGACTCCCGGAGATCGAGCGACGCGGCGGATCACAGATTCGATGACTGCCGTTACCCGTGGGCCGGTCAGGGTATTACGTCAAGCGCTGGCGGTTAGCTCGCGTCGAGCCACGGCGGCGGAGGTAGGCCCTTTGTCTCGAGAAAGCTCGGATTGTAGAGCTTCGATTGATAGCGGGACCCCGAGTCGCACAAGATCGTTACGATCGTTTTGCCGGGGCCGAGGGTTTGAGCGAGCTTGATCGCGCCCGCAACGTTGATACCGCTCGAGCCACCGAGCAATAGGCCCTCTACCTGCAGCAGGTCGTAGCACGTCCGCAGCATTTCTTCGTCCGGTATCTGGAAGCCATCGTCGATACGCGCGCCATCGAGATTACCCGTTACTCTTCCTTGGCCGATACCCTCAGTGATCGAGCTGCCCGCGGACTTCAGCTCACCCGTCTTTACCCAGCTGTAAATCGCCGCGCCCATCGGGTCAGCGACTGCTGTGACGATCGCGGGGTTCTTCTGTTTCAGATATTCGCTGACGCCAGCCAATGTGCCACCCGTACCGACCGCACAGGTGAAAGCGTCGACCTGGCCCTCGGTCTGTTCCCAGATTTCCGGACCCGTGCTGTCGACATGGCCTTCCCGATTGGCGACGTTGTCCCATTGGTTCGCGTAGAGCACACCGTGCTGCTCTTGGGTAGCGAGCTCGGCTGCAGCACGTTCGGCGACGTGCACGTAATTGTTTGGATCGCGATACGGTACGGCCGGAATCTCTCTGAGCTCGGCGCCGCACAGCCGCAGAGCGTCTTTCTTTTCCTGCGATTGTGTATCTGGGATATAGATGAGCGTCCGATAGCCTCGTGAGTTGCCAACGAGCGCGAGGCCGATACCTGTGTTGCCGGCCGTGCCTTCCACGACAACCCCGCCGGGCTCGATCACACCGCGCCGCTCGGCGTCGAGGATGATGTACTTGGCCGCACGATCCTTGACTGAGCCGCCCGGGTTCAGGAATTCGGCCTTGCCGAGTATCGTGCACCCGGTCAGCTCCGACGCCTTCTGCAGCTTGATCAACGGCGTGTTGCCGACGGCGGCCACGAAACCGTCCTTGATATCCATGTGTTCCCCAGATCTGCGTTTGAGTCCGACGCTGGCCGCCGGGGGCGGTATTGTACACTCGCGAGGAAATGTTCTGGGAAGCGACTTGGCTTGCGAAGGCGTCGTGTCGCTGCGAGTGCCCATGAGCACGCAAGCCGTCTATCGCGTGCAATTGCTCGCACATTCAGAGACACTCGGGGGACGCGAACCAAATCGTTCTAGTCATGGACTTTCGCAAGATCGTTTTCATACCCTCGGCCGATAATCTGGAGCAGGCCGGTGTGCTCAGACTGCGCCAGCTCGTGGCGCCGCACACGGAGGTCGAGGTTTTCGAGCCGGTCTACGATCCGCACCTCGCGGCCTTTCCTGTCGGCGACATGAGGAGGTACGAGGAGCTCCGAGAAGAAGTCGTCGACGCGCGCTTGCGCAGGGCCGAGGTGCTCGCCGAAGCGCTACGCGCGGAGGATATTCGCGCCTCAGCCGCTGCAACCTGGGATTATCCGCTCTTCGAGTGCGTCGTTCGCCGTGTGCTGAAAACAGGCGCGGATCTCGTTATCACCGAGCCGCTCGCAGGCCGGGCGGGCGCACTGTCGAATAACGACTGGAGGCTCATTTCCACATGCCCGGCGACCGTCTTGCTCGTCAATACGGACGGTATGAAGCGATACGAAAACGTCGTCGCGGCGGTGGATCCATTTCACGCCCACGCGAAGCCCGCCGAGCTCGACGCTGAGATTCTCGATCAAGCAACGGCGGTCGAGACATTGACAGGCGCCACGCTCAGCGTTGTGCACTGCTTCTTGCCGCTGACGAGCGTCACGAGCGAGCTCGTTGCGGAGCATTTGCCGATCGACGCCGCCGAGGCGGAGCTCGAGCAATTTCGGCGTGACAAGCTCGGCGAGCTCATTACCGGGGCTGGCCTCGATTCGAGCGTTACCAAGCTCGTGCGCGGCCGTCCGGCCGAGACGCTATTGGCGCTTGCTGCTAGCGGCGAGGCGGACCTCATCGTCATGGGCGCGCTGTCGAGAGGCCGGCTGCGTGATCTCATTCTCGGCAGCACGGCCGAGCGTCTTCTGAATCAGAGTCACGCGGATATCTTGATCGTGAAGCCGCCGGGCTTCGAGACGTCCGTCGGTGACGCCATGCGCGACGAGATCGTGCTGTCACCCGTGCAGTACCCGTTCTAGAACCGGGCTCAGAATCATCGATGAGCCGCGTTTCTGTCACTACTGCGCACACTATCCTCCAGGGCCTGCACGAGGACCACATCAATATGTCGAAGATTGCCGCGCTCGTCGCGGCGGAACTCGCGGTTATCGAGGACGGCACTCATCCTGATTACGAGTTGCTCGAGAACATTATGTCCTACGTGACCGCGTACCCGGACACCTACCATCACCCGACGGAGGACATCGTGTTTGCGCG
>JAOTTJ010000197.1 GCA_029864465.1 Gammaproteobacteria bacterium
CGGCGGTTCCTCGGCGATCAGTGCCATCCCGCGACTCGACTTCTGCCAGACGCCGGAAAGATCCGGACTGCCCTCCGGCAGCGTCTGCGCACCGGCCACGCCGAAGGCCAGCAGCATGAGTAGTGCGCCGGTCAGATTGGCTATTCTTTGTCGTTGCAACGTGGATTCCCCTCTCATTTGGCCCACATCGGCGATATCTTTGCGATGCAGCAGCGACGTCCTCGAGTCACTCCGGCGTGTTACGGACGTCGACTTCGGTACCGTCCGGCATGACGACGAGGCTCGTCCACATCGAGTAACGGCCATCCCGCCTGTCCGGGTTCCCGTAGATAGTAATCTCGTCACCCGGCTTGAAGGTGTCCTTGTTCCAGCCGTAGTGCCGGTAGAGATCCTGAATGCTCTGGAACTCGCCGGACCACTCGATCACGTTGCCCTGCTCGTCCGTCACGTTGAGCCAGATGCCAGCATGCGGATTGATGAACTGCCAGCGAGCGACGACACCCGTCACGCTGATCGTGCGTTCGCGGTCGTAGGCCGAGTTGGCATGATGGGCGAACGATGGGGCCGAGAGGCCCAGAACCAGAATGGCGGCGCCCAGGGCGCCAACGAAGCGCAAAACGCTCACGGTCATAGCACGGTCTCCGATATTGGGCAGGCAGGGCCGCCACGCAGCGGGCCCTCTGCGACGCTACTACAGGCTCCCACCAGTTAGCGATAAGTTTAACATCGCACAGCTGAATCGACGCTGACAGAACCGAGCCGGCGTGCCCGGTGTGCGTCGTTACCTCGCCGCTACGCGATTCCAGTCACCCAGCGTGGGTCATTATTTATTAACAATCAATTAGTTACTCCTACCATATTCCGACACGGCGGGTCCGTCGCCGGCTCGTTGACACGGGCTATGCTATTCTCGGCGCCGCTGTCGGCGAACGCTTCGCGGCCCCCGGGAACGCCCGTGGCCAGGGCAGACGCCGCGATCACAATCCCGCCCGTTTACCACCAGAAGGACCGCCGCGCATGTCTCCGCGAATGAAAGCGACAACGCTCACCGCTGTACTAACCCTACTCGCCGCGACGAACGCATCCGCACAACACACGGGAGCCGGCGAGCCCGTCAGCACGATTCCGCTCTTTTCGACCGAGCACATCGGCCGGCAGGGCTTCGTGCACGTGGGTGGTCAATACGTCGAGCACGAAGGCGAGCACTACATGCAAGGCTCGATGTACGTCGACGTCTGGGAGCCTCGAGAAATCACGCAGCCATACCCGATCGTGTTTCTGCACGGCGCGGGCCAGACCGCGACCTACTGGCAGCAGACGCCTGACGGACGACCCGGCTGGGCTTATTACCTCATCGAGCAGGGCTACACGGTCTTCATGCCCGACTTTCCGGCACGCGGCCGATCCATCTACGTCCCCGGCGTAGACCGCGATCTGCAGATGCGCTCCGCGGAACGAATCTGCTGCAGCACGACGGCGGCTTACACGAACGGTGACGAATTCGGGGAATGGCCGCGCCACGAGCGCGTGTCGCAGTGGCCTGGCGAGGGGACGATGGGCGACCCGGTTTTCGACGCATTCTTCAAGACGCAGGTCGAGTTCACGGGAGGCGGCGGCGCACTTATTCGCGACGCCTACATTGCGTTGCTCGACCGCATCGGCAGTCCCGTCATTCTCCTCGCCCATTCCCAGGGCGGTGGCATCGTCTGGGCCGTGGCCGACGCGAGGCCGGACCTCGTCAGGGGTATCGTTGCCATCGAGCCGAGCGGACCGCCGATGCAGGCTGTGAACCGGATCGATATCACCGGTCGCGAGCGGCGTAACTGGGGACCAAGCGGCTTACCGATGACCTACGAGCCTGCGGTCAGCGACCCGTCGGAATTCGAGATCGTGCTCGAGGACGGCCCTGACGGGCCGGATCTCATTACCTGCTATATGCAGCAGGAGCCAGCACGCCAGCTCGCGAATCTGAGCGACATTCCCGCGATGATTACGGTCGGCGATGCCAGCTATCACTATATCTACGACCACTGCACGGCCAAGTGGCTCAATCAAGCCGGCGTCGATACCGACTACCTACCGCTGGACAGCGTCGGCATCATGGGCAACGCCCACGAAATGATGGTCGAACGCAACAGCGATGAAGTCGTTCGCTTTATCGAAGGTTGGATACGCGAGAACGTGCACTGAGCCGCCGGCCCGCACCTGCGAGCCGCGGTTACTCCTCCTGGCCCGGGCGCATCTCCGGAAGCTGGGAGAGCATGAGCTCCTGACAGATGAACTCGGCGAGCTCGAAGTCCCTGAGCCGGAATGTCAAGGTGCCCGTGAACGGCTCCTCGTAGGCGATCGGGTCGTCGATCGTGACTTCACTGACGAGTGTCTCGTGATCGACGCGGCGAATACGCTCGATGACGGTCACCTCATCGCTGAACGGGTGGCCCAGGCGGTCGATCCAGCGCTGAATGTGCTCCGCCTGCCAGCCGAGCATATGCCGCGTCTCGATGACGAGTGTATCGCCCTCGTAATGACCGATCGAATAGCCGTTCCATGTGTGCAGCGGCACCTCGGGAAAATCGCGTCCGTCCATATGGATCACGCGCCAGAAATGGTCGACCTCGAACAGCATGAGGGCGCGATCGGGAAGCTGCACGATCTCGAACGGACGGGGCCGATAGTAGGTCGCTGGAAAGCCCATCGGCAGGCATGTCAGCTCCGCGGAGTTTGCCTCGGTTGCCGACGTCGTTCGAGGTCCATGAATGGGCCTGGCCAGGTCGAAACGCTCCTGGCCCCAGGCCGTCATCGGCGGCTCGGCCACCAGAGAGGAATCTCCCGGAAACGAACGCTGCCAGACGCCCGCCAGGTCGGGGATGTCCTGGTACGCCGATTGCGCCAACGCCATGAGCGGCAAGCCGCATAGCGTAGCCAACGAAAGCGTCGCGCGCCTTAGATATCTGCCCATTGAAACATCCTCGAGAAAGTGGGGAATGATGCGTGCGTAATAGAGCTCGCAACGCGCGCAGCCCGATTCCGAGCGGGATCAGTCAGGTGCGCTTCGAACGTCGACCTCGGTGCCGTCGGCGAAGACAACGATACGGGCGCCGAGATTCGGCGTGCCGTCACGGGCCGGATATCCCGTCACGCTGATCGTGTCGCCGGGCTTGAACGTATCTTTGTTCCAGCTGAAGTGCCGGTAGAGATCGAGCGTGCCCTGAAACTCGGCGGACCACTCGACGCTGTTGCCGCTCTCATCGTCAACCTCGAGCCATAAGCCGGCATGCGGATTAATGAACTGCCAGCGCGTCACCGTACCCGTCACGGTGACGGACTGCTCGCGGTCATAAGCCGAGTTAGCGTGATGAGCCAACGCGGAGGTCAGCGCCAGCCAAGTCAATCCAGCCGCAGCGACTGAACTGATGAGCAGTTTCTTCAACGTCATGTCGTCCCTATCTCCAGATTCGGCAACGAAGGGGCGCTACATCGATGTCACGAGCGAGCGACGGCCGTCATCGACACAGCATCGGCGTATTGGGCCCGGGCGAAAGTGATTATAATCGCATCGGCACCGCGGGAAAAAACAAAATGAAGGGGAATCCGATGGGAGACGCACAAGGCACGCGCCGCTGGTGGGGCCTCGACGAGTTTCAGCTCGCCTATGCCCTGTTCAGAATCACGCTTGGCGTGAACATAATCGGCCACGGCCTCGTTCGCATCATCTATTTCGGCCCCGGGGGGCTCGAGCCCTGGGTACTCGAGCAGGCCGCCCTCTTCGAGGGCCACTTGTTACCGATGTGGCTCGTCCACAGCTTCCTCTATACGCTGCCGTTTATCGAGATCGTGCTCGGCGTACTGACAGCACTCGGGTTGTTCACGCTCGAGGCACTCGTTGCAGGCACGCTCATGATGTTCGTGCTCGTGTTCGGCAATCT
Organism: Gammaproteobacteria bacterium; assembly: GCA_029864465.1. Lineage (GTDB taxonomy): Bacteria > Pseudomonadota > Gammaproteobacteria > Steroidobacterales > Rariloculaceae > JAHEEM01. Next base: position 3,927 of record JAOTTJ010000197.1, read on the forward strand.
GGCGCGTCAGGCGTGGGGAACCGTCGGCAACAATATGCACTACGTGCTGTACTACTGCCTTCTGATCGCGGCAATCCGCTATAACTGCCTCGCGCTGGATACGCGCAAAACGTAGCACACTCACTCAGTTATCGGGCGCGCACTCGTACGGACGAACTTCGTCGTTCGGGCGGTAGCCCCAGCTCTTCGTCAGCACGACGGGTTCCGTAAAGGTCGCGGGATCGGTGACGGTCATCTCATACTGAAGGCGGCTGCCATCCGCGTTCAGCTCGAAGCGCTCCATGATATGCACGGCAACGCTCTGCGGGATGCCGGTCTTGTTGAACCACGGATAATCCACTCCCGTTGTCTCCACGACGAGGACGCCGCTGTCCCAACGCCCCGTCGAGTTACCGAGAATGCTCGGCGGCCGTGCGCGGGCGCTCTCGTGGTCGGTCATCGCGATCCGACGAACCGTGTCGTACTCTTCCAGCCGCAGCAGAATCTCATCACCCTCGTCGACGAACTCCATCGGGTAGGGCTGCTCCATGATCAGCGGCATCCCCTTCAGAGCGCAGTTCAACGTCGGGTCATCGCCGACCGGATCGAACGCTGCCCGGACGGCAGCGGCCTCGGGCGTAAACGGGTAACTGCTGTTCCATAGCCCGGTACCGACGCCGATATTCGTCCACACGCGAAAAATCCCGAGGGCACCCGTCAGATCGGCCGTGATAGCTCCGCGCGTGTCAGCGCCGACAATATTCTGCGACCAACGCGGCAGATATGCCGACCCGAAAAGCACCTCGCGGCCATCGTCGAGCAGGACGTTGGTCAGCCATAGTGAATGCTCTTTGACGCGCCCCGGGCTTCCCGCCACACGAACCTGCGTCCCGGGCGCAATGAGATCGGGCGACAGGCCGTAGCGACTGACGACGCTAACCGAGTTCGTTTCCAGATCCCACATCGCAGTCGTGCCGCCTTCGCTGCTCGACCGAAGCGTCAGGTGTATGTGCGGGTTTCGCCAGCTCACAGCCGTGATCTCGCCGGTCAGCTCGATGATTTCGCCCAGATCGTAGGCCGGTGCGGTCGCATGATGCGCCAGGCCTGGCGCTGCGAGGAACGTGATACCAAGGGTCGATGATATGGCGGCGACGCCGATGCTTCTCAACATGGGAAAACACTGATTCGAAGTGAGCTTCGAAATAGTCTACCGCACGACGAATAGCCGCATAAACTCGAGCGCCCGGCCATCACCATCAGCCCATGCGCGGCGACGGATCAGCGACCGGTCAGTCCACGTAGGGCGCGCTGATCGTCCCGACGACGTGCAGGCCGCCGACCGGAGTCGGTCGGACAACGACAATCTCCCCTTCCGCGGGGTAGCGGCGCACGAGGGCGCCAATATTGATCTGGTGCGTCACGAGAATCGTCGGCGTGCTCAGATCCTGCTCCAGAATCCATGCGCGCGTGTCGCGGATCATCGTGCTGCCCTCACGCCGGTACGTGACCAGAGAGTTCAGAGAAGGTAACTCTTCGACGGCCCCGAGACCGAGCAGCTCGGCTGTATGCAGACAACGGCACCACTGACTCGAGAACAGACGCGCTTGCGTGATGCCGCTTGCTCTTAGCCGACTGCCGATCTCCTCCGCTTGGGTGCGACCACCCTCCGAGAGATTACGCTGTGTCTCACAATCGCCGAGGCGAAACCTAGGCGGATCGTCGGAGCCCGGCGCCGTCGAATGGCGCATGAGTCCCACGTGCCCACCGGAGCGCAGCGCCTCGAGCAGCTCTGCATCCTGAGCTTGTGCGGTGTGCACGCCGCTCACGCCGAGGACGAGCCCGACCAGCAGGATCGATAGCCTGTGCATGGACATGACGCTGTAATTGTAGCAGCAGGGCTGCGCGAGACCGCAACCGAACGATGCTACATTAGACGCGATCTCGCAATTCTGCAAAGCCTCGGGACTCGCCTCGCAAAAGGTGAATCGAGGACCGATGAACGTAGCGTGGTAGAAACTGATGACTGACAAGCCGCGTCGGCCGAGCCTTCCGACCGCCGAACAAGACGTTGATACGGGCCGGCACTCCATCACGACCGAGCAGACACGATCGCCGAGCTATCGGCTCGCATTTGCGGATCACGAGTTCCTGCTCGAGGATAACCTGCGTGGCGTG
>JAOTTJ010000198.1 GCA_029864465.1 Gammaproteobacteria bacterium
GTTTCACGGCAATGTCATACGCAACAGGTGTTTCGAATGCAGCGTGGTCGCCGAGTCCGAGCCCGCCACCGACACCCGGCCGCCCGCGTGCAGCCATTGCGATGGACTGCTCAGGCCCGACGTCGTTTGGTTTGGTGAACCGATACCACAGAAGGCACTCGAGGCCGCAACCGCGGCCGCCAGCGCCGCCGAAGTCTTTCTGTCTGTCGGCACAGCGGCCGCGGTCTACCCTGCCGCGGGCCTCGCGCAAGCGGCTGTGGCGGCCGGCGCCACAATCGTCGAGATCAACCCCGAGCGAACACCGTTGAGCGCGACGGCCGACTACGTCCTCGGCGGATCCGCCGCATCGTGGTTGCCCGAAATTGCGGCGGCCGTGCGCAAGGGAGTATCGTGAACTCATGCCCGTAAGATTTCGTGCTTGGCTGAACCGAATTGCCAGACGGGCCGCGGTAGCGTCGTCGCGGTGGCGCCTGATCGCCGTGGTCGCGGTAATCCTGCTGCTGCCTTTCTTTGCACTGAGCTGGTACTGGTCACGCGAGCCAGATGTGTTTTGGGTATCGGCAACAACCCAGGATCGCCCGCTCGTTCTCGGCTACTCGACCTCCGACACGCTGATTCAGGTCGCGACCTGGCTTCTCGAGAAACCGGGCGGCTATCTGACGAACGACATCCTGCTGCCCGGGATCTGGCTCGACAACATGCCGAGCTTCGAGTTCGGCGTCGTCGTGCAGCTGCGTGATCTAGCCAGAGTATTGCGCAACGACTACAGCCGCTCACAATCCCAGTCCACTGAAGATCCCGATCTGGCCGTCGCCGAGCCGGCATTCAATTTCGATAATGATTCGTGGATCTTTCCGCCGACTGAAAGCGAGTACCGTAGAGGCATCGAGGCCGTCCAGGCCTTTCGCGTGCGTCTTTCGAGCACGGCAGAGCCCGACGCGCAATTCTACGCGCGTGCGGACAATCTGAGGGAATGGCTCGCCGTGGTCGAGCGCCGCCTCGGTAGCCTGTCTCAGCGGCTATCGGCCAGCGTCGGCCAGGTTCGCGTGAACACCGATCTCGCCGGTGAGCCGTCAGGGGGCGTTGCGACACCTCGACCGACTGACATTCCCGTGAAGACTCCTTGGCTCCAGATCGATAACGTTTTCTACGAAGCCCGTGGCACAGCTTGGGCGCTCGTGCATTTTCTGCGCGCCGCACAATTCGATTTTCAGACCGTGCTCGAAGACAAGAACGCAGTCGTCAGCATGCGCCAGATCATCCGCGAGCTCGAAGGGGCGCTCGCCCCCATGCGCAGCCCTATCATTCTCAATGGCGGCGGCTTCGGTCTCACGGCGAATCATTCGCTCGTGCTCGCCTCTTATCTCTCGCGGGCCAATGCAGCCGCCATCGATCTTCGCGGGTTGCTCGAGCAAGGTTAGATTGTCGCGCACTGAGACCGTCCTCGCCTTGACACCCCTGATACCGCCACGATAATCGGCCCGTGGATAGAGATCTCACGGCTGCCCTTTGGAGAAGAACATGTTCAGAAGGTCGTTTCTCAAGGCATCGGCAGTCGCCGGCGCTATCGCGTTGGCCAGCACGCTGACAATGTCGGCATCGCACGCTCAACGAGCAACGTCCGGGAATACTGCGGAACGACCCATAAGAATCATCATGGGTGGTTACGGACCGCCAACCACGAGCTTCAGCGTCGCTCTGAAGCAGATCGGCGATCGCCTGGAAGCAAAGTTTCCTGATCAGGTCGAGGTCAGATACGTCTACAACATCATGGATCTCGGCTACCTCGGCAGCGATATCCTCTGGCTCGTCGAAAACGGCGTGCTGACCCTCGGTTATCAGTCGAGCAGCTATCTGACCGACCGAGTGCCCGAGCTAGGTCTAGCCGATCTGCCGTTCCTCTTCTCGGATACGGAGTCGGCAAGAACGGCGATGGACGGCCATTTCGGCGAGCTCATGGCCGAGGCCATCGAAGCGAATATGAATTACCGTATTCTCGGATACTTCGAGAACGGCCTCCGGCACATCTCCAATCGCGTGCGGCCGATTCGCTCACCGGCGGATCTACAAGGCATCAGCATTCGCGTGCTACCGAGCGAGGTGATGCGATGGACGTTCGAGCTATTCGGTGCCGACCCCGAGATCATGGACCTGACTGCGGTCATCACGCGCATCACCGAGGGCACGATCGACGCACAAGAGAATCCGTTGGCGAACACGGTGACCTACGGCGTGCATAACTTCCACCGCTATCACTCAATCACGAACCATCTGTATCTGTCGCGGCCAATTTTCCTGCATCGGCAGTCCTTCGATAGCTGGCCAAAGCCGATTCAGGACGAAATGCGGGCGGCGATCATCGATGCCATCGCCGTGCAGCGAGTGACGAAAACCCAAGAGGAACTGGACGCTGCCAAAGCGATCCTGGACGCCGGCGGCGAGATCATCGAGCTCACGCCCGAGCAGCTGCAGCCGTTCAAGGATGCGGTCGCACCGATCTACGAGGACGCGCGTAGCCGCTACAGCCGCGAGCTGCTCGACCTCGTCGGCCTCTAGGCATCCGGCGGGACTGAGCAGCCATTCGGCGAGAGCCGATAGCGAACGCGGTCACCGTCTTCGTCCAGAAAACGCAGCGACTGCTGAAACTGACCCGCCGGCGGTGACCTCGGTGAGATCGTGGCCTCGAGCACGTAGAGACGCCGCGAGTTGCCGTTGAAGTACATGGCGGCATAAGTCCGTGTGCCGTCGGCGTTCGTCAACTGCAGCTGGTGCCCCTCGACGAGATCGATGTGCGACCAGGCATCGTAGGTTATCTGTCCGCCACGCGCCCGGAACTCTCGCGCTGCGCGCGCAACGGAAGCCCGTTGATCGTTGATCCAGACGTTCGAGCCGCTTGCGGCTTCGGTCTTGTCCATCTCGCCGTGGATCCGCTGGGCGTCGGTGAAATCGACCACCGTGACCACGTACAGATCTGGACCGCGCTCGGCACGGTAACTGCGGGCTGGAAAGATCGCCTGAAACTCCGACTCGTATTCGAATGCTTCGATCTCGGGTTCAGCCGGGAAATTCACGCCGAACCTATCCTCGAGGCTCGTGTACTCGAACCAACTCTGCGCTGTCGCTGCGCGCGACGACAGTAGCAATACGAATGAACAAACCAGTATGAATAGTCGCACGGCCTTCTCCTCGCTCAACTCTCGAGCCTGAATTCTATCCTTTTCTGAGCGGCCGCTAGCGCCTCGGGACGGCAGCCGAGCTGCTACACTTTCTACGCCATGACCGACGATCTCGAATTGCTGAGGCAACAAAGACATTCGGCGGACCTCGAGCGTTACGAGGCGCAACTACTCGAGACCGCAGCCCTGCTGAAGCTCTTCCGCCAGCAACACGACGGCCAGGAGCCGGCCTCGATCGATGCGCTCAGGCTCTGGGCCCAAACGACCCTCGGCGAGCCAGTCGATCCGTACGCGACACTCACGAGATCTGAGATCGCTCAGCTCTGGGAAGACGCTGAATACTGAACTGCGCGGGCGTCAGCTTGGCAACGCCCAGATCGGAATCTCAGTCCAGGCTGCCGCAAGCGCTGCGTCGTGCTCGCGATAGTCGGGATCGTGCTCGGCAACGAACCGCCAGTAGCGGCTAGAGTGGTCGAGATGGCGCAAATGGCAGAGCTCGTGGACGAGCAGATAACGAACCAACACCTTTGGAAGCAGTAGCAGTGCGGCGTTCAGGCTGATGTTGCCGTGCTGGGAGCAACTCCCCCAGCGCGTGCGCTGCGTGCGAATCTGGACGCGACTCGGCATGACACCGATGCTTTCGGCCTCTGCCGCAAGCCACGGCCGCAAATGCGCGCGGCCCTGACCGAGCAGCCACTGGCGCAGCGCCTCGAAACCCGCGGCTGGGTCATGGTTCGGCACGCGCAGTTCCAGCCGCTCGGCGCCCACGGTCAAGCCGGCTCTTGCTCGATCGTCTGTTACCACGTCGACGTCCCAGCGAGCATCGATCGCCTCCAGTTCGATGCACGTGGGTAGCTTGCGGCGCTCATTGGGATAGCGCGCCTCGAGCTCGGCACGAGCCCGCTGGATCCAGTCGCGACTGCTGCTGAGAAATGCCTCGACATCGGCGGGACGCGTGCCGCGCGGCACCACGAGCTCGATTTGGAACGGCGGCACAACCTTGAGGATGAGCCGTCTGGCTCGGCGGCTCGGACGAATGACGACGGCAGGTTCGTCCGACCCAAAGACCTTGGGCCGATCGTCATCGAGCAATCCTAGCTGCACTGACACGTAATGACTCGTAGCCGAATTACTGCTTTCGCAGCGTCGCGCTGGGTTGCCCTCAATCGTCTCTCGTACCCGGTGGCCCCTGTGGCCAGTCGGTAAACGGGAACGGCTGTTCCTCGGTGTTGTAGGTCAGATAGGAGATTATCTGGTACGAATAGGTCGCTAGACTCCCGCCGAGTGCGAGCAGCCGCTGATTCGTATCACCCGTCAGCAGCACCCAGAAGAACTGCACCACGACGACGGCCAGCACGAGGATTCTGGATATGCTCCAGAGCGCTATGAACAAGATCATGAATAGCAGCCGCAGCCAGGTCGATCGTGATTTGATGTTTTCCTCGAGACGAGCGTCGCGGGGTTCGTCCTCTGGACGCGGCTCGTCGTCGACGACGTGATCAGGCGGGGGCCCGTTGTCGTTCATCGCACTCCCTCGAGCTGCCAACCGTTAACGCTGCAATGATAGCGCTTTCCTTAGCTCCAGTGCGAAATAGTAATCTGGCGCCTCGATGAGCGCCTGTTCGATCAAATCGCGCGCATGACGACGCTCGCCGATGTCGAGGTAGATCTTGCCGAGACTCGCGAGCAACTCCGCTCGACCCCAATCAGGCCCCTGCTCGTTCGCGCGCGCATCGAATTCATCGCGTGCGCGCTCTAGCAATTCGCGTCGGCGTTCATGCTCACCCTCGACCGTCATGCCGTGCTGGCGGAACCAGGACTCTACGAGCAACAATCGAGGATTGTCCGGTTCTTTTTCGCGCGCTGCCGCAAGGGCTTCACTCAGACGCGCCTCGTGGCCCAGTGCGCGGCTCGGCTCCTGCGCGATCCCTTGAATTGAGCAAGCCGCAACGAGAACCCAGGCCTCCACGGCCCATTCGTCGTTTTGCGCGCTCGAGCGACCCGCTTCAAGACATCCGCGGATGAGTGCGCGCCGCTCCCGAGGGTGCGCCGTCAGGTCGAGCCGGCTCAAGCGATAAGCGGCATAGGCCTCGTAATAGGTGTGCGCGGCGTCGTCAGAGCCCACCCGTAGGAGCTCGCTGCGCGCAGCCTCGACAATGCGTGAGTCTCCCGTATAAAAACCGTAGTCGATGCGCGCGACGATGTCGCCCAAATCGGAAGCTGTCGCGTACGACATGGGTCCGACTACCAGGAGGATGGCCAATGCCGACATCGCGGCGGGCAACGTAGAATTTGACAAAATTCTCATAATTCAAAGTCTAGCGCGCCACATTGCCACGCGCGTTGCACATCGTCACAATCCGCGGCCATGAACGGGCTCATCGACATCGGCCTGAACCTCACTCACGACAGCTTCGATGCGGACCGCGACGCTGTCCTTTCGAGAGCCCAGCACGCCGGGGTCGAGCGCTGCATCGTCACGGGAACGTCGGTTGCGTCGAGCACCGCGGCGTGCGAGCTGGCGTCGATGACACCAAATCGATTGTTCGCGACCGCGGGTGTTCACCCCCATCACGCCGATGAACTGGACGCCGCAGGCCTCGATACGCTCCGAGAGCTGGTCACCCGCGCCGAAGTCGTCGCAGTCGGCGAATGCGGTCTCGATTTCTTTCGTGATTTTTCACCGCGACCCGCACAAGAGACTGCGTTCGAAGGGCAGCTGGAGCTTGCTGCCCAGGTCGGCCTGCCGGTTTTCCTGCACCAGCGCGATGCCCACGAGCGCTTCGTCGCGCTACTCGCGCCTTGGCGCGCCAAGCTTGCCGGCGGGGTTGCGCATTGCTTCACAGGGGGCAAGGAAGAACTCGCAGACTACGTCGATCTCGATCTTTATATCGGCG
>JAOTTJ010000199.1 GCA_029864465.1 Gammaproteobacteria bacterium
CATCAGATTGCAGTCATCGAAGGCTGGCGGTTCGAGGAGTTGCGTCGCGCGCTACGCGCCCATCCGGCGGTGATCCCGTCGGCGCTGGAGTCCGACGAGGTTATGGAGGCGCTCGGTGCGCCTGGTATTCATCCGGAAGGTCAATTCGCACCAGATACCTACAGCTTCGCGCGAGGAACGCCGGAACTGGAGATTCTCGAGCAAGCCCACCGAGCCCTGCAAGATCAGCTCGCGATGGTCTGGAGCCAACGCAGCCCGGTGGTGGCTGTGGAAACGCCTTATGAGGCGCTCATTCTCGCCTCGATCATCGAGAAAGAAACGGCGCTTACGACTGAGCGGCGGCAGATCTCTGGTGTGTTCAGTCGACGCCTGCAGCGCGGTATGCGGCTGCAAACGGACCCGACCGTCATCTACGGCCTCGGTGCCGACTTCGATGGCAATCTGCGCCGCGCCGATCTCGATCGCGACACGCCTTATAACACCTATACTCGGCGTGGTTTGCCGCCCACGCCAATCGCGTTGGCGGGCAGCGATGCGCTGCGCGCGGCCGTCGATCCTGATGAGAGCCTGGCGCTCTACTTCGTCGCTACCGGGCTCGCAGACGGCAGTCATACTTTCTCGGCGACGTTGGAGGAGCACAACCAGGCTGTGGCGGCCTATCTCCGACGCTTGCGCACACGAGATTCGCAGTAGGGTTCGGCATGCGCGGGGCATTCATCACATTGGAGGGAATCGAAGGAGTCGGCAAGTCGACGCTCGGTGAGCGTGCGTTGAAGCTACTCAGTGATGATGATCGCAGCGTGGTGGTTACGCGTGAGCCCGGCGGGACGACGCTCGGTGAGCAGATTCGCCATTGGATCCTCGACGGTGAACATGCTTCGCTGTCAGCTGAGGTTGAGGCGCTCCTGATGTTCGCCGCACGCGGATATCACCTCGATACGATCATTCGTCCGGCGCTTGCGTCCGGACAGTGGGTATTGTGCGACCGTTTCACGGATGCGACGTATGCCTATCAAGGCGGCGGGCGCGGCATGAGCTCCCGTGTTCTCGACACGCTCAAGGACGCGATCCAGGGTGCGCTGACGCCTGACCTGACAATTCTGCTCGATGCGCCGATCGAGGTCGGGCTCGGCCGGATAGCCAGCCGCAAGCAGGACCACTTCGAGCGCGAGGACCGTGCATTCTTCGAGCGGGTACGGCGCTGTTACCTCGACCTTGCGGCTCGGGAGCCTCAACGGTTCAGGGTGGTCGATGCGACGCTTCCGCTCGAGCAGGTCTGGGCAAGTGTTCGTGACGAACTCACGCGCTTCGTCGAGCGATTCGACGGCGACACAGCGGTGGGCGTTAACGTTGGCTGAGACTTGGGATACCGCATTGTGCCCGTGGTTGTTAGAGGCCTACGAGGGGCTCACGCGCGCGCACGAGCAGGCGCATTTGGGTCATGCGTGGCTCTTTGTCGGGCCCGCCGGCATCGGCAAGGCCAATCTTGCATCTGCACTCGCCGACTATCTGCTGAAAAACGCCGGTGACGCGCCGGTGACGCTCGACGCCGCCGGCGCAGCTGCGCGCATGCGCGTCCGACACGAGGAACGCAACCATCATCCTGATCTGCACTTTCTGGCACCTCCACCCGAGAAGCGCGCCATTGGGGTTGAGCAAGTTCGCGATGTGATCGCCGATCTCGAGTTGACAAGCCACGAAGGCACAGCCAAGGCGCTTGTCGTGGAGCCCGCCGAGAGCATGACGCTCGCTGCCGCGAATGCCTTGCTGAAGACGCTCGAAGAACCGACGCCAAGCACGTACTTCCTGCTCGTGAGCCATCAGCCGGGCTTGCTTCCGGCAACCGTGCGTAGCCGCTGCCAGGTCTGCAGCGTTTCGGCACCAGAGACGTCCCGGGCACTGGATTGGCTTACTGAGGCGGCCGACGCTGATTCGCGCAGCAGTCTGGCCTCGCTATTGCATCTATGCGGTGGTGCGCCCCTGCGGGCACTCGAGCTCTCGGCTGGAGAATATGTAAATATTAACAATGAATTAGAGACGATATTTAAACAAATTTCTGAGAACACAATCGATCCACAGCTCGTTGCGGAGCAATGGCTCAAGCGTGACCCAGCCATCTTGCTTGATTGGCTGTCGACCCGGCTCGAGTGGGCCATCAAAGGACGGCTCGCGCCCGAGGCCTGGACGCCCGTCACAGATCTGGGCGGGGATGCCTTGCATAATACTTGGCGCGATCTGACACTGAATGTTCTGTTCGAGCGCCTGCAGGAGACCCGAGAGCTGCTTGCACGGCTCGGCAGGGGCGTTAACGCCGAGCTGGCGCTGCGCGTGCTACTGCTTGGATTTCAGCCCGGGAGAGGGCGAACGTGACTAAGCCTGGATTACTGACGCTCACGATCAAGGATAAAAGTGCCTTGTATCTAGCCTATATGCCCTTCGTCGAGAATGGCGGACTGTTCATTCCGACCAATTCGAGCTACAAGCTCGGGGATGAGGTGTTCATGCTGCTGAGCGTCATGGGTGAGCAAGAGAAGATCCCGGTGGCCGGCAAGGTGATCTGGATAACGCCGAAGGGCGCACAAGGCAAGCGCACGGCCGGAATCGGCGTGCAATTCAGTGAACAGGATCAAGGCAACACGCAAAAGCGAATCGAGAATTATCTCGCCGGTGCGCTGGGTGGCGACAAGCCGACCCACACCCTATAGCCGTCTCCTCGGCTGAACCGCGTTGCGGTGCGCTAGCCGATCAATCCCGACTGATTAAGACCGCCCTTGAGAACGTAGGTCTTGAAGCCGCGCTCGTTCAGGATAAACGCCGCAGCGGAACTTCTCCTGCCGGTATCGCAGCAGACAATATAGGTCTGATTGGGCTCGAGTGACTGCAGCTTCAGACGGATGAAATAGAGTGGGATGTTGAGCGCCCCGTCCTTGTGGCTCGCTTCGAACTCGCTGGGCAGGCGAACGTCCAGCCAGGCGGCGGCGCCGTCTGCAATGAGCTTGTCGGCCTGTACATCATCCACCCAGTCCAACATGGGCTCGTTGAGCAGCTTCTGGAAATCGTCTTTGGCCAAACGCATTAGCGTGCCGTCCGTGTCCATGGTCACGGTGGCGTTACGTTTGGCTTCGGAGATCAATGCTTCCTCGCCGAACGTGTCGCCGACGTCGAGCTCAGCGAGCTTGATGCCTTCCTTGTTCAGCGGCGTCTCCCGCGTGACCGAGCATCGCCCGCGCGTAATGACGTAGAAGTAGTCGCCCTCTTGACCTTGCTTGATGACGACGTCGCCTTGGCTATAGTTGACTTGCTGCAGGCGCATGAAAATAGCCTGAATGTTCGCCGGCGGAATGTTCTGCAGCGCTTTTGTCTGCAGCAGGATCGTCATCCAATCCTCGGAGGGATCATTATCGTCACGCAGCTCGCTGACCTCGTACTGGCCGGTCTGGTCCCAAGTCAGCATGACGTCTAGCAGGTCGCTGTCGATCGAGATGTATTCGACGGGACCACTGGCTTTAGCTGCCTGCGTTCGGGGCAGGATAGGGGAAAGTGGGTTGCGGGCCTGCGGCGTGCCGGCCGTGATGGTTTCGATACGCTTGCCGCCTTCCAGAAGATCCACGGTGCCGGACAGCACGTAGTAGGTGCGCTTTTTGGCGTCGCCTTCGTTGAATAGGTACTCGCCATCGCCCGCCTCGCGAACTTCTGTTTTGTTCGCGAGTGCGTGACGGTTCTCCTTCTTCAAACCGCTCAGCGGCGAGAACGAGACCAAAGCTTGGACGTCGACTTGTTTGCCCATGGATCTACAGAGTTACCCGCGCCCCTGCAGGCCAATGCAGCCAAGGGGCGCGGGGGAGTCTAGCACAGGCCTGACAGGCCAACATGCCGACGTAGTCACGTGTCGGTCGCAAGGCGTCGCCAACCGGGCCGGGGTGTAAATCGTGGTCCATGGCGTTCGACGAGCGCCTCTAGCCGCGAGACGATCTCCTCGATCCCGCAGTCGAGCGCGTAGCGGATCGGTCCGCCGCGAAACGGCGCAAAGCCAGTTCCGAAGATGACGCCCGCGTCCAGAAGATCGCGATCATCGACGATCTCTTCTTCGAGACACGCCATCGCTTCGTTGACCATGGCGAGTATGAGGCGGTCCCGCAGATCGGCATCCGGGGCAGGGAAATCTGAGGCTTTGATGGGCCGGTTTTTCTTGAATTTGTAAAAGCCCTGGCCCGTCTTGGCACCGAGCTCGCCAGCCTCGACCATTCGCTCGAGACGCTCGGGGGCTTGCACACCGAGTGTTTCTCTTAGAACGCCGATGACGTGTAAGCCGATATCGATGCCGACGCGGTCGATGAGCTCAACCGGACCCGTCGGCATCCCGAACTCCTCGGCGGCTGCATCTATCGTCTCCAGAGCGTAACCGTCCTCGTGAGCCTGCAAAGCTTCGAGCATGTACGGCGCCAGGATTCGGTTGACGACGAAACCCGGCGCACTACGGCAGGGTAGCGGCAGCTTGCCGATTTGCGTGACGAAGGACATCGCCCGCTCGAACACGGCCGGATCGGTCTGCTCGCCGCGGATGACCTCAACGAGTGGAAGCTTGGCGACCGGATTGAAGAAATGCAGACCGAGCAGCCGCTCGGGCCGGCGCATCTCCGCGGCGATCTCCTCCAATCGGATGCTCGACGTGTTGGTCGCCAGGATCGCATCCGGCGCAGCACGAGCTTCGAGATCTTCGAACAATGCCCGCTTGGCTTCGAGCTTTTCGACAATCGCTTCGATGACGACCTCGGCCTCACCGACGTGCTCACCGTCGAGATCGACCTCGAGCCGTTCACGTGCCTCGAGCGCCTGCCCGGGCGCGCGCAGGCGTCTGCCGAACAACTTCTCTGCACGTTTCAAAGCAGGCTCGACGTACTCCATGGCGCGGTCCTGGACGCTCACGATCAAGCCGCGTAATGCGCACCAGGCCGCAATATCTCCGCCCATGATGCCGGCGCCGATCACGTGCACGCGTTCCACGGCTGCCGCTTTCGGCGCAAGGCTGCGTAGTCGCTCGCGAAGAAAGAACACGCGCACGAGATTCTTACATGTGGCTGTGACGAGAAGCCGGCCGATCGATTCGGCTTCGGCTACGTAGGCGGCTGGACCACGACCGCCATGACGTAACCACAGGTCCAGGATCGCATACGGGGCCGGGTAATGAGTGGGGTTCGCGCGTTTACGGAGGCGCCCCCGCACACTGCGCGCGAGCAGCGGCCTGAGCGGCGCGAGCCCGAGCACGCGGATGTGTAGCGGCGGCCGCCGCTTGGGGGGGTGCGTCTCGATGAGGCTTCGCGCGGCGGAGTCCAGGTCGATGCGCGCGGCGGTGCGATCGACGAGTCCGACTTTGCGCGCTTGAACCGATGACAGCAGGCGCCCGCTGAGCATGAGATCGAGGGCGAGCGGGGAGCCGAGCAGTTGCACGGCTCGAACCGTTCCGCCAAAACCAGGCTGTATGCCAAGCTGAACCTCGGGTAATCCAAGACTGCGCTCGTAGCTTTCCACGGCAACGCGATAGTCGCACGCCAGAGCGAGCTCCAAGCCGCCGCCGAGCGCGTAGCCGTCGATGACTGCGACGCTGACGCTCGACAAGTCCTCCAGTCGCTGTAGGACGATCTGACCGTTCCTGGCTGCGCTCGCGCCCTGTTCTGCGTTCTCGAGTTGGTCGAACTCCCGGATGTCGGCGCCTGCAATAAACCCGGTGCTCTTGGCCGATCGGATGATGAGACCTCGCGGCGGCTGGACAGCCAGCTCCTGTAGCACGGTGTCGAGCTCTGCCAGAACTTGCCGATCGAGTGTATTCGTGGCGCTGCCAGCCTTGTCCAGTGTGAGCCAACAGATTCCATTTGCGTCGGTCGTACGATCCCAATGCACAAGTGAGCTGATCTTGGTACTCATCGTGTTCCTCAGGCGGCCTGTTGCGCTTTGCGATCGACTTCGAAATCACACACGAGCGGCAAGTGATCGGAGAACGTCACCTTCGGGATAAAAAAATCTTTGACTGTTACGCCTGCGCTATACAGCACGAAATCGAGCTCCTTG
>JAOTTJ010000201.1 GCA_029864465.1 Gammaproteobacteria bacterium
GCCGCGTCGTCGTGACGGCGAACGTACGGGGTCGCGATCTCGGCAGCTTCGTGGCCGACGTGCGCCAGGCCGTCGCCGCGAACGTCGAGATCCCCGCGGGATACTGGGTAGAGTACGGCGGCACGTTCGAGCAGCTCGAGTCGGCGGCCAATCGGCTTGCCGTCGTCGTGCCGATGACGCTGCTGATCATCGCTGTGCTGCTCGTCATGGCGCTCGGCTCAGCGCTCGATGCGGCGATTATTTTCACGGGCGTGCCGCTTGCGCTGACCGGTGGCATCGCCGCATTGCTCATGCGCGGGATACCGTTCTCTATCTCGGCAGCCGTAGGCTTCATTGCGCTGTCCGGCATTGCCGTGCTCAACGGTCTCGTCATGGTCGCGTTCATCCGCGATCTGCGCGGCCATGGCATGCTGCTCGAGCAAGCCATCGTCGAGGGTGCCCTGACGCGCTTGAGACCCGTGCTCATGACCGCGCTCGTTGCCTCGCTCGGCTTCGTGCCCATGGCGCTCAACACGGGGATCGGCTCGGAGGTGCAGCGACCGCTCGCGACGGTCGTCATCGGCGGCATCGTGTCCTCGACGCTGCTGACGCTGCTCGTGCTGCCGGCGCTCTATCGGCTCGTGCACTGGCGTAGCGCAGCCGCAGCCTGAGTGTCGTTGCCTTTTCGGACCGATGGTCTATGCTCGGTCCACGACGCACGCAGCGCATCGCGCAGTGCCTGGACGACCGAGGAGAAAGACCATGAAAAGACTAATAACGCTCACGACACTGGCCGTCGCCTGCATGCTGGGCACTGCGCTGGCACAGGAGTACTCGCGCGAGTACGTGATCGACGAACGCGGCCGCCAGCGGGCGTTCTCGCGTGCTGTGGCGACAACGGGCGGGAAAACTATCTGGCTTGCGGGCCAGACCACGACGACCGATGCGAACGGCAACTCGCTCGCCGGCGATTTCGAGGGTCAGACGCGCGAGATCTTTCGCATTCTCGATGAGCGTCTCCGGGGGTTTGGGGGCGACCTCTCCGATATCGTCACGATGACGGTCTATATCGGCGATACGCGTTACGGGGACGAGTTCGTCGCGATTCGCCAAACGCTGTTCGACAACGACGAGTACCCATCGAGCGCGTTGATCACGGTCGTGGGATTTGCGCGCCCGGATATCCTGCTGGAGGTCAAGGCGACGGCCGTCATCGACGCAGACTAGCGCTTACTGACTCACGCGCCGCTCGCGCTCGCCCCAGACGCCCGACTCGCCGTTGAAGTTCAGCATCCGTTCGCTCGTAACGACGAGTCCGGCGTAATCCTCGGCCGTGACGGTCTCGATGCGCTCGTTGGCAACGCGGTCGATCTGCCGCCAGCCGCTGACGACGCCGTAACCGAGAATGCGCTGGCTCGTTACGACGACGAGCACGGCCTCGCCCTCGACGGATTCACGGACATTCTCGCGCGCGCGCAGGCGAAGCTCGTCGAAGCTGCTCGAGCGAATGTTCGAGGCGACGAGCCGGTTGCCATCCACGACGAGGTGAACCTGCTTGGGCACGCCTTGCGATGTGGTCTGGGAGAGCGCGTCTGTCGCGATCAGGGCTGCACTGAGCGCCAGAGCCGTGATCGAGAGCCGGTCGCCGATGGCCGTTCGAAGCATCATTAATCCCGTTATGGCCGGGGAATTCACCTTAACATGGGCGTAATGAGGAACGGTCGAGAACGTATTTATCTTATTTATAACAATAAGTTACGACTACATTTGACGGATCGGTGACGTGTGCGCCGAATTGCCTCCACTACACTCCACGCGATAGCATTACAGACCGTATGAATTCCACGGCCCAGTGTCGGGCCTCATTTTGGAGAAATCCCATGTATAGATCGACACGTCTTCTCCTATCGGCGGCCGCGATCGGCCTCGGTGTGCCCGCACTAGCGCAGGCGCAGATGGGCGAGCTACCCGACGGCGACGGCAAGAACCTCGTTCAAGGCCTCTGCGTCGCTTGCCATCAGACCAATCTGATCACTGGTTCGGTCGGCTACGATCAGGACGGTTGGGCCTATCTGGTCGGCGGCATGATCGATCTGGCCGAGCCGATCAAGTCGCAGGTCACCGGATACTTGGCCGAGCATTTCCCGCCGAGCGGTGCGCGCAAGCCGACGCTCGTAGCCGGCGATGAAGTCATCGAGATCCGCGAATGGCGAGCCGACGTGCTCGGCCAACGGCCTCGCGATACCTTCATGCATTCCGACGGCACGATCTGGTGGGCCGGTATGTACGGCAGTGTCGTTGGCAAGCTCGATCCAGCCACGGGCGAGCAGACAACCTTCAGGCTCGATCCGACGGCGAGGCCGCACAGCGTGATCGAAGGCCCTGACGGCGATGTTTATTACTCCGGTAACAGCAATAACACGATCGGGCGCATCGACCACGAGACCGGTCAAATTAGGGTCTACCCCACGGGCAATCCCGACATCCGCGATCCACACACGATGGCCTTCGCAGAAGACGGCTCGCTGTGGTTCACGGCGCAGAACAGCAACTACTACGGACGCCTGGATCCCGAGACGGGCGAGTTCTATACGGCTCAGCCGCCGACCGACGGTGCGCGCCCGTACGGTATCCGCCGCGATTCCCAGGGCATGATGTGGATCGCTTACCGCGGTGCGTTCAAGATCGCGCGCGTGAATCCCGAAACGCGGGAGATCACCGAGTTCGAGACGCCGAACTACGGAATGGCTAACGCCAAGAACTACTACGTTCGTCGCCTCGCGATCGACAGCCAGGACAACGTCTGGTACGTCGACTCCGCTATGGGTGAGATCGGCCGGTTCAATCCGAAGACGGGAGAGTTCAAGCAGTGGCCGTCGCCGAGCGGTCCTGACTCGCACCCGTATGCGATTCACGTCGTCAACGACAAGGTCTGGTACAACGAGTCGCACCAGCGACCGGATACGCTCGTGCGTTTTGATCCGCAGACCGAGCGCTTCCAGAGCTGGGCGATTCCCTCGGGTATCGGCGTCATCCGCAACATGGACGGCACGCCGGACGGCAATCTCGTGATCGCCCAGAGCATGACCAACACGGTTGGTATCGTGCTCATCGGCGAGGAGAACATCGCGAAGTACTCGGATATTCTCGTCAGCCAGAACTGATCGGCTAGAACCGACGGCCGTTAGTCTTACGACGCGGTAGATAAACGGAGCCCCCGAGGATCTTACGATTCCCGGGGGCTTTTTTGTGGCAGCGCTAGCTGCACCGCGACGGATGTCGTTGGATCAATCCTCGGGGCAAGCGCTCGTGCAGAAGCTGCCTTCGGAGAACGTTTGATTACCGCTGGCCTCGATAGCACCGACCTCGAACTTGAAAACCGTAATGCCCTGGGCGACATAGGTGTCGAGGAACTCTTGCGGCACGGTCACGCTCGTCTGCGCGGGCGGCAGCTGCACGCGGAAGATCCGATTCGGCGTAATGCTGTCCGCATCCTCGGGCTCGACCGTAAGCTCCCATCCGACCTCTACGACCGATCCAGGCTCTGGAATCAAGCCGTCGTAGGGGCACTCACCGAGATCGTCGCCGTGCGCCCAGGAGACGACGGCATTGTTCGTCGGCACGTTGCCGGTGCCGTCGAATCCATCGATATCAGGCGCAGCGGGTAGGTTATACGTCAGCAGCGCCGTGGCGGCCAACGTATCGCCCTCGTTCGATTTTCCCGAGAAAATGTATGGCCCGGCCGCGAAGCGATCGAGAAACTCATCGAGCGTTACGACTTCGTCGCCTTCCTCCTCCACGAGATGCTCCGAGCACAGGGGCTCCGCGCTCTCGAAGAAATTTTCCGTTAAACCTTGATCCGCGAGCGGCCCCTTGGCGAATTCCTGAAAGAGCCTCTTGCCGTTCGGATCGTCGATGCGCACCTGATGCCAGGCGTCGGCATCGAGCAGCACGTGAAAGCCGATGTCACCGTCCGAGGCGTTGATCTCGATAATGGCCTTGGTCTCGCTGAAGGGCTCCTGGGCAATGCTGGTGCCGGCGAGCAGCACGCCGCAGACGGTCGTGGAAAGAGCTAGAAGGTCTGGTTTTCGTGTCATGGCAGGATCCCCTGTGTTTTTTGAATGAAATAGCCGCGCCGAGCTTTGGCGCTCCTTATCAACAGGGACGCTCGCGCGGCCGAAATCCTTCGGGTGTTTGACATAATGTAGGATGGCGTGAGTGGGTACACGCCGGTGCGCGCCGGTCGAGCGGTGTCTGCGTTCCCTAATTCAAGCCGCGCCGCTCGAGCAGCGGCTGCACGTCGGGATCGCGGCCGCGGAAGTTGCGGTACAGAGTCATCGCATCGACGCTGCCGCCTCTGGACAGCACCGCATCGCGCAGGCGCTGGCCGTTCTCGCGCCGCATGCCGCCGTTCTCCTCGAACCATTTGACGGTGTCGGCATCCAGCACCTCGCTCCAGACATAGGCGTAGTAGCCTGCCGAGTAACCGCCCATGACGTGGGAGAAGTACGGGAACCGGTAGCGGGGCGGCACGATGTCGAGCCGTGCTCCAGCCGCTTCGAGTGCTGCGGCCTCGAAGTCCATGAGCTCATCCGCCGAGGGCACGTCGTCGGGGCTGAGCTGATGCAGCGCCTGATCGATGATCGAGGCGGCGAGATACTCCGTCGTCGCGTAACCCTGGTTGAAATTCTCGGCCTCGAGCACGCGATCGAGCAGGTCCTGCGGCATCGGCTCGCCCGTCTCGTAGTGTTGCGCGTAGTTGGCCAGGGACCCGGGCCAGGTGGACCACATCTCGTTGACCTGTGACGGGTACTCGACAAAGTCGCGCGGTACGCTCGTGCCGGAGAGCGACGGGTAATTCACGTCCGAGAACATCGCGTGCAGCGCGTGGCCGAACTCGTGAAACATCGTCGTGACCTCGCCAAACGTCAGCAGCGTCGGCTCACCCTCGGGTGGGCGCGTCACGTTCAGATGGTTCGCGGCGACCGTATCCGTGCCGAGCAGGCGGGATTGCCTGACGTAGGTACGCGCCCACGCGCCGCCGCGCTTGCTCGGCCGCGCGTATGGATCGAACAGGAATAGCGCCAGCGTAGAGCCATCGTGATCGAATATCTCGAACACGCGGACGCTGTCCTCGTAGACAGGCAGATCGAATCGCTCGACGAACGTCAGCCCGTAAATCTGATTCGCCGCGTAGAACGCACCGTCCGTGAGCACACGGTCGAGCTCGAAGTAGGGCTTGAGCTCGGCGTCATCGAACGCGTAGCGCTCGCGGCGAACCTGCTCGGCGTAGAAATCCCAATCCCAGGCGGCCAGCTCGAAATCGCCGCCTTGCGATTCGATGAGCGCCTGCAAGTCTTCAGCTTCACGCCGTGCGTTGCGAACGGCCGGCGGCGTCAATGATGCGAGTCGCTCATTGACGGCCGCGACCGTGGCGGCCATCTGATCGTCGAGCACGTAGTCGGCGTGCGTCGCAAAGCCGAGCAGTCGTGCGTGCTCTGCGCGTAGTTGCGCGATCCGGCTCACGAGCTCGCGATTGTCGAACTCGCCGCCGCTGCTGCCGCGGGACATCGAGGTTCGCAGCATGCGCTCGCGCAGCGCGCGGTTCTCGAGTGCCGACATCAGAGGTTGCTGCGTCGTGTTGAGCAAGGGAATCACGTACTTGCCTACCAGACCCCGGCTCTCGGCTGCGTTGGCGGCCGCGTCGATCTGGGCGTCATCGAGCCCGGCGAGCTCCTCGCGCGTGTCGACGACGATGGCGAGCGCGTTGACCTCATCGAGCACATTCTGGTCGAACTGTGTTCTAAGCTCGGCGAGCTCCGTATTGATCGAGCGAAGCCGTTCCTTGTCCGCCGGCGCGAGCTCTGCACCCGCACGCACGAACTCACGATACGTCTCCTCGACGAGGCGCAGCGTCTCGGCATCGAGGCCGAGCGTCTCGCGCGCTGCGTGGATCGATCGAATGCGCTCGAAGAGCCGCTCATCGAGCATGATCTGATCGTTGTGGGCGGCGAGCCGCGGTGCAACGTCGGCCCGAATGTCGTTGA
>JAOTTJ010000202.1 GCA_029864465.1 Gammaproteobacteria bacterium
CCAGGAACTCCAGAGCCAGCTTAGATATTGCAAGCCTACTCGTCATCATCTCACCCGCGTCGGAACCGGCTTGGTCTTCTCGATAGCCGGGCTCGTGTAAATCGGCATCAATATGAAGAAGGCCATATAGAGGATCGTAAATATCCGCGCCGCCGTCACGTAGCCGCCGGTTGCCGGCATCAGACCCAGATAGCCGAGCACGAGAAAAGTCACGGCAAAGGTCCACAGCGCGATCCGGTACGACCAGCCCCTATAGCGAATCGACTTGACCTTGCAGCGATCGAGCCACGGCAGGAAGATCGGCAACATCACGGCCAAACCCATGAGTACGACGCCCCCGAGCTTGCTCGGAAAGGCGCGCAGAATCGCGTAGAACGGCGTGAAGTACCAGACCGGCGCAATGTGCTCCGGCGTCTGCAGCGGGTTAGCCGGCTCGAAGTTTGCGTACTCGAGGAAATAGCCGCCCATCTCCGGCGCGAAAAAGACGACCGCCGAAAACGCGATCAAGAACACGACGATGATGACGAGATCCTTGCTCGTGTGGTACGGATGAAAAGCCACGCCGTCGATCGGCTTACCGCTCGCATCCTTGTGTTCCTTGATCTCGATACCGTCGGGGTTGTTCGAGCCGACCTCGTGCAGGGCCATGATGTGAACCGTGACGAGCAGCAACAGCATGATCGGCACGGCGATGACATGGAACGCGAAGAAGCGGTTCAGCGTGATATCCGAAATATAGAAATCACCGCGAATCCACTCGGCGAGCCCTTCGCCGATAACCGGCAGTGCGCCGAACAGCGAGACGATAACCTGGGCACCCCAGTAGGACATGTTGCCCCATGGCAGCAGATAGCCGAAGAAACCCTCGGCCATCATACATAGATAGATCGCCATGCCGATGAGCCAGACGAGCTCTCTCGGTTTCTTGTAGGAGCCGTACATCAGCGCCCGGAACATGTGCAGGTAAACGACGACGAAAAATGCAGAGGCGCCGGTCGAATGCAAATAACGAATGAGCCAGCCCCATTCGACGTCGCGCATGATGTACTCGACCGAGGCGAAGGCGTCCGCGGCGGCCGGCTTGTAATTCATCGTCAGAAAGATGCCCGTGACGATCTGCAGCACGAGAACGACACTTGCCAGCACACCGAAGCCGTACCAGACATTGAAGTTCTTCGATGCGTAGTACTCGGTCGCGTGCTCCTTGAGGAGCTTGGTCATCGGGAAACGAGCGTCGATCCAGTCGCCCAGCGAGGAGAGCCCACGGCCCAGCCTGTCCATCATGTCTGACTCGCGCGTCGCCATTTAGACCGCCCCCGCTTCGGAGCCGATCAGCAGCGTGCCGTCGCTGAGAAAGCTGTACGGCGGCACGGTGAGATTCGTCGGCGCCGGGACGCCGCTGAATACCCGGCCAGAGAGATCGAACTTCGATCCGTGGCAGGGGCAGTAGAAGCCGCCGACCCAATCCGCGCCGAGATCGGCCGGGGCAACCTCGAACCGCGGAATCGGCGCGCAGCCCAGATGCGTGCAGACGCCTTCGACGACGAGAATTTCCGGGCGCAGGCTACGGTGTTCATTCGCCGCAAAATCCGGCTGCAGCGATACCTCTGATCCCGGATCCGCCAGAACCGACATCATATCTCCGAGCGAGTCGAGCATGGCCTCGGTTCGATTCAAAATCATAACTGCTCTGCCGCGCCACTCGACCTTGATCAGCGCGCCGGGCTCGACTTTGCTGATGTCGACCTCCACCGGTGCACCGAGCGCCCGTGCGCGCGCACTTGGGTTGAACGATGCGACGAAGGGAATCGCAGCGCCGACTATGCCGACACCGCCGGCGATCGTCGTCGCTGCCGTAAGAAAATGGCGTCGCTCTAAATCCGCATTGTCACTCATCAAGCGCTCCCTGGCGGACCGGGCGCCTTCGCGGTCAGCCTGCTCATGAATACTTCCGTTTGATTGTGTGTTCTCGTGCCGAGATGCCTAAAGCCGTTCAGCGCTCTAGCCTGATCGCGCCACACCTGTCGAGGCAATGGTGGTCCGTCAAAAAAGCCGAAGGATTATACACAGCGCCCGGCGGCCTTGACCACCGGACCCAGCCCGCGTGCTGCTAATATTGCTGACATGAGCCCCACGGTGAAGCTCCTCGCGTTTGTTGGCCAGTCAGCCGTTGTTGGCCTGGCCATCGCTTTCATCGTCCTGATCTGGAAACCCGAGCTACTGCGTCCGGGCCTGACCCCGCCACCGAGCGGGCCGAGCGGCTACTCGGCCGCAGTCGCGGCCAGCGCCCCGGCCGTCGTCAATCTCTATACGACCGGCATCCCGGGACAGCGCAGCGGCTTCGGCGGCCAGGCGACGAGCGCTGCGGCAGGCCAGGGCCTAGGCTCAGGTGTTGTCATCAGCCCCGCAGGCTTCATCGTCACGAACTGGCACGTCATTCGCGATGCCGATGCGATCGCCGTACAGCTCGCCGACGGGCGGGTTGCGACCCCGGAATTCGTCGGCGCCGACCCGGACACTGAGCTCGCACTGCTGAAGATCGATCTGCCGGATCTGCCCGTGATCTCGCTGGGACGGTCCGACACGCTCGAGGTCGGCGACATCGTGCTCGCGATCGGCAACTCCTATGGCCTCAATCAGACCGTCACCCAAGGGATCATCAGCGCGACGGGACGCGGTCTCGGCGTTACGACCTTCGAGAGCTTCATCCAAACGGACGCCGCGATTAACGTCGGCAATTCCGGCGGCGCGCTCATCAACGCCCAGGGCGAGCTCGTCGGCATCAACACCGCTGTGCTGGGTGCGCCGCTGCGTAATCGGGTCACCCCGGCCGGCATCAGCTTTGCGATTCCAGTCAATCTCGTGCGCGGGGTCATGACCGAGCTCATCGATCACGGACGGGTCATTCGCGGTTGGCTCGGCGTTCGCACACGCTACGTGCCGTCGCTAAACGCTGCGGCCTATGGCCTCGACGGCCCCGGCATGGAATTGCTCGACGTCGGCGGCCCTGCGCGGGCGGCCGGTCTCGTCCCCGGGGACATAATCACCCACATCAACGACGACCGCATGATGAGCCGCCAACAGATGATGAACCTCATCGCGGCCGAGCGGCCGGGCAACACGATAAAAATTCGGGGTTTTCGCCGCGGCGTCGGACTGTTCCAGACCGAGGCCGTCCTGACCGAGCGCCCCGTCTCTTCTCAGCTCGGCGGTTAGCGGGTCGGGCATGACTCCTAAACGGGCAGCCGCCGGATATCGGCGCCGAGCTGCGAGAGCTTCTCCTCGATACACTCGTAACCGCGGTCGATGTGATAAATCCGATCGACGATGGTTGAGCCGCGCGCGGCGAGCCCTGCGAGCACTAGCGATGCCGACGCACGCAGATCCGTCGCCATGACCGGCGCACCCTGCAGCTCGGTAACACCACGCGTGATGGCCGTATTGCCCTTGATGATGAGATCGGCGCCCATGCGCTGGAGCTCCTGTACATGCATGAACCGATTCTCGAATATCGTCTCGGTCACGGCGCCGGCGCCTTCGGCTATCGCATTGAGCGCACAGAACTGAGCCTGCATGTCGGTCGGAAACGCCGGATAAGGGGCGGTGCGCACATCGACGGCGCGCGGTCGACGGCCGGCCATGTCGAGCGATATCCAGTCCGGACCTGTCTCGATGTCGGCACCGGCTTCTGCAAGCTTCGCGAGACCGGCATCGAGATGCTCGGGGCAGGTGTGGTTGATCTTCACACGACCGCCCGTGATTGCGCCAGCGACGAGATAGGTGCCACTTTCGATGCGATCCGGCAACACGGCGTATTCCGTCCCCGCGAGCGAGTCGACGCCCTGAATATGCATCGTATCCGTGCCGACGCCCTCGATACACGCGCCCATCTTAATGAGGAAATTGGCGAGATCGATGACCTCGGGCTCGCGTGCGGCATTCTCGATGACCGTCTCTCCACGGGCGAGTGCCGCAGCCATCATGAGATTCTCCGTGCCGGTCACCGAGATGGTATCTAGGACGATCCGAGCGCCGACGAGTCGATCCGCTCTGGCGCGGATGTAGCCGTCCTCGATCTTGATGTCCGCGCCCATTGCACGCAGACCCGAGACGTGCAGATCGACGGGCCGTGCGCCGATGGCGCAGCCGCCGGGCAATGAGACATCGGCGCGACCGAAACGAGCGAGCAGAGGGCCGAGGACGAGTATCGACGCACGCATCGTCTTGACGAGCTCGTACGGCGCGACGAGGTTGTTGACGCCACGCGGATCCACCTCCAGCCGCACGCCGTCATGAAAGATGATCTCCACGCCCAGGCGTCGCAGTAGCTTGACAGTCGTCGTGACGTCGTTGAGATGCGGGACCTTTTCGAGCACAACGGGGCCGTCGGCGAGTAGCGCGGCCGCAAGTATCGGCAACGTCGCGTTCTTCGCCCCGGAAATATAGACCTCGCCCTCGAGACGCTGGCCGCCGCGGATTTCGAGTCTGTCCAAAATCTCGCTGTCTTACCCGACGGAAGCTTGCTCGGCTTCCTCGGGCGTCAAGGTCTTCAATGCCAGCGCATGGATCTCGTTACCCACACGCGAACCGAGCGTGGCGTAGACCATCTGGTGCCGCTGCAGGCTGCGCTTTCCCGAGAAATCGTCGGATACCACGACTGCGAGATAGTGGCCTTGCCCGTCCGTCGTGACCTCGACCTCGGCCTCCGGCAGGCCCTGCTCAATCAAGCCGGCGATCTCATTGGGGTCCATTAACGTTCCTCGAACATCGGCAACAGCGCAGTCTAACCCAGAGCGAAAGGGTGCCAAACCCAGTTAGTGAAAGAGACCCTGAGAACCGTTCTCGTTAGCTCGCCGGAACGGTCGCCGCATGCCGCGATGCCTCAGAGTAGCGCTGTATTCGTGCGGGCGCCCCCAATAGGCTCTAAAATGCGCCGCGAACCTTCCGACCGGCCCGAGACGGGTCAATTGAATGCGCCCCCATGCTGTTGATCGTAAGCACAATCTTCATCGGCCTCGCCCTGCTCGCCTGGGGCGGCGATCGCTTCATAATCGGCGCATCGGCGAGCGCACGTAACCTCGGCGTCCCGCCGATCCTCGTCGGCCTCACGATTGTCGGCTTCGCGACATCGGCTCCGGAGATGCTCGTCTCCGCGTTGGCGGCGTGGTCCGGAACCCCCGGACTCGCCATTGGTAACGCTATCGGCTCGAATATCGCCAACCTGGGTCTCGTGTTAGGAACCGCGGTCTTGATTCAACCGCTCGTCGCGCAATCCAAGACGCTGCGGCGCGAGCTGCCGGCGCTGCTTGCAGTGACGTTTCTTCCCGTTCTGTTGTTCATCGACGGCGAACTCAGCGTCATGGATGCCGTAATTTTGCTCGCGGGTCTTGCGGCGTTGCTCTACTGGCTGACCGTACTGAGCTCTCGGGCGAGTGTTCTCGACCCCCTGCGCGCCGAATACGAGGCTGAGATTCCCGAGGACGTCCCGATGAGTAAAGCGTTGCTCTGGCTCGCGATCGGCCTCGGTGCATTGCTCGGCGGTGCGGAGTTGCTGGTGTACGGCGCCGAAACCGCGGCGCGGGCGTTCGGTATCAGCGAAGTTGTGATCGGCCTAACGGTCGTGGCTATCGGCACGAGCCTGCCGGAGCTCGCCGTGTCGATCGCCGGCGCCCGCAAGAACGAGCCCGATCTCGTGCTCGGCAACGTCATCGGCTCGAACATTTTCAACCTACTGGCCGTCATCGGTATCGCCGGTATCATTGCGCCGCACCGCTTCGAGCCCGGCATCCTGAGCGTGCACTATCCGGTCATGGCCGGAATTACGGTGGCTGTGTTCGTCCTCGCGTACAATCGAAGAAAGCACAGAGGAAGATTAGGCCGGGGCGCCGGTGCTGCCATGCTGATCTCGTTTACCGTCTATCACGCCGTCGTCGCCTGGCACACGCTCGCAACCTAGGCCGAGAGATGTATCTGACTCCCCGCTATGTGCTCGGCTTCGCGATCTTGGGCGCGGCTGCGATTGC
>JAOTTJ010000203.1 GCA_029864465.1 Gammaproteobacteria bacterium
GCACACTATCCTCCAGGGCCTGCACGAGGACCACATCAATATGTCGAAGATTGCCGCGCTCGTCGCGGCGGAACTCGCGGTTATCGAGGACGGCACTCATCCTGATTACGAGTTGCTCGAGAACATCATGTCCTACGTGACCGCGTACCCGGACACCTACCATCACCCGACGGAGGACATCGTGTTTGCGCGGCTGCGTCACGTTGCGCCCGAGGCCGGCAGAGATATCGACGTTCTGCTCGCAGAACACGAGGAGCTCGTAGCGTACGGGCGTGAGTTTCTCGAAACGATACGCGCCATCGAAGAAGAGGCCGTTGTCACGCGTGCTGATTTCCTCGCGAAAGGCAGAGGGTATCTCGACCTGCTCACGTCACATATGAACAGAGAGGAGGCCGGTCTATTCCGGCTTGCCGCGGAGCGCCTCGACGCTTCGGACTGGGAGGAAATAAGCACGCGCGTAGAAGCGATAGAAGATCCATTGTTCGGGCCAGCATTGAACGCGGATTACCGACGGCTTTGGCAACGCATAACGGCGCATCATCCGATCCGCTGAGTCAGCCGGCGCTGAAGCGCTCTATCGGATTCATATTGCTGACCTTGTACGGGCTCGGCACGATCCTAGGCGCGGGCATCTACGTGCTGATCGGCGAAGTGGCGCTGCAGGCCGGGCCGGCGGTACCGGCAGCGTTTCTTTTGTCCGCCGTTATCGCAGCCTTCTCCGCGCTTTCCTATGCGGAGATCTCCGGGCGTTTGCCGAAGAGTGCTGGAGAAGCGGCCTATGTCGAGGCGGCGTTTCGACTCCCGTTTGTTGCGGCCCTGACTGGCTGGGCAGTGATTGCGGCCGGGGTCGTTTCCTCGGCGACGCTCGTGCGAGGCTTCATCGGTTACCTGAGTGTCTTCGTGGATCTTCCTGCGCAGCTCGTTATTGTGGCGCTGGTTGTTTCGCTCGGTGTGCTTGCTGCGTGGGGCATCGCCGAGTCGATGTGGGTTGCGGCCGTAGTCACTGTTATCGAGGCGATAGGCCTATTGGCGGTTTGCTTCGTTGCACGCGACAGCCTCAGTCTTTTTCCCGGACGCTTCTCGGGCATGATGCCGCTACTGGATACGACCGCTTGGGCGGGGGTGCTCTCCGGCGCTTTTGTTGCGTTTTATGCATTCATTGGTTTTGAGGACATGGTCAACGTCGCCGAGGAGGTCGTCGAGCCGGAGCGCACGTTACCGCGTGCCATCGTTGCGGCGCTCATTTTATCGACGAGCCTGTATCTTCTCGTCGCCGTCACTGCGAGCCTGGCGCTGCCGACTGACGTGCTGACTCGCACCGACGCACCGATGGCTGCGATCGTCGAGTCCCGCGGAATTTCGCCCGCGTATATCTCCTTCGTCGGTCTGTTCGCCGTGATCAACGGTGCGCTCATCCAGCTCATTATGGCGAGCCGCGTGCTCTACGGGCTCGGCGCACAGGGCCTGGCTTGGCGAGGATTTGCGAGTGTTCACGCGAGGCGGCACACGCCTGTCGTTGCGACGGTTGTGATCGCGGCGGCGATTCTGTGCTTGTCGCTCACGCTCTCACTCGGCCGGCTCGCCCAGTTCACGAGCTTCATCGCACTGAGCGTGTTCGCAGCCGTCAATCTCTCACTCATCGTCCTGAAGCGGCGTTCTTCGCGTGGTCCGGTGTATACGGTACCTTGTTTCGTGCCCATGATCGGTGCTGCGCTTTGCCTCGGCATGCTCTTGTTTCAGATCACCGCCGTCATTGGCGCCTGGGTACGGTAGCCCTTGGACGAAAGCGAGTCTGACGTCGTCATTATCGGGGCGGGCCACAACGGTCTCGTTTGCGCGTTCTATCTCGCGCGAGCCGGGTTCGACGTCGTGATTCTCGAACGCGCTGCCGTCGTCGGTGGTGCTGCGGTCACTGAAGAGTTTCACCCGGGGTTTCGCAACTCCGTCGCGAGTTACACCGTGAGTCTGCTGGCGCCGAGGATCATCGCGGACATGCAGCTCGGCGATCGCGGTCTGCGCATCGTGCCGCGCCCGATAGCGAATTTCGTGCCGCAGCTCGACGGCCCCGGTCTCGAGCTCCATCACGACGCGGCCAGGACGCGCGCTGCGATCGCCGCGCATTCCCGCCGCGATGCCGAGCGCTACGCCGATTTCGCTGCCGAGCTCGCTGGAATCACTCGATTCGTGCGCAGTACCCTGCTCGAGGCGCCGCTCGATCCGCGCGGAGGCTGGCGCGAGTGGATCAGGGCGCTCGGTTTTGCGCCGCGGATCCGCGAGCTGCTCACGACTCCGGGGCTTGCGGCTGCGTTCTGGGGTGTCATGACGGGCAGCGCCGGCGATTGGCTCGACCGGTGGTTTGCAACAGACGTACTCAAGGGCGCACTCGGCTTCGACGCAGTCGTCGGCCATTATGCGAGCCCGTATGCGCCCGGGTCGGCCTATCTGCTGCTCCACCATGCGCTCGGCGAGACTAACGGTGTGCAGGGAGCTTGGGGTCATGCGCTCGGCGGGATGGGCGCCGTCACTGCCGCGATGGCAGCGGCTGCACAGGGCGCCGGCGCAAGAATCCGGCTTGGCGAGTCCGTTGAGAAGATTTCACGGGATAGTGCCGGGCTGACGATCACGACGGCGACGGGCAGCGAGATTCGCGCCCGGGTTATCGGCGGCGCGATTCATCCGCAGATTCTCTTCAGTCGGCTCATCGAACCGACCGACCTGCCCGAGTCGTTCCGCGAGCGCATCGCGGGCTGGCGCAGCGAGTCGGCGAGCTTTCGCATGAATGTCGCACTGGCCGAGCTACCGGATTTCACATGCCGCCCCGCGGCGGCGCCCGGTCCTCACCATGGCGCCGGCATCCTGATCTCGCCGAGTCTGGCCTATCTGGATCGTGCATTTGCGGATACGCATGTGAGTGGGCACTCGCGTTCTCCCGTGATCGAGCTCCTGCTTCCTTCCACCGTGGATGACTCACTCGCTCCGCGCGGCGCGCACGTCGCGAGCCTGTTCTGCCAGCATTTTCCACGTGAGTTGGCCGATGGACGATCCTGGGACGAGGCCAAGACCGGTGCCGTCGAGTCCATTATCGATACGGTCTCGGCCTACGCGCCGAACTTTCGCGGCGCGATCCTCGGCATGCAGGCTTTAAGCCCAGAGGACCTCGAAGAGCGCTTTGGCCTCATCGGCGGCGACATCTTCCACGGTCAGATGACGCTCGATCAGCTTTACTGGGCGCGACCGGCAATGGGTCACACGAGCTATCGCTCGCCGCTGCGCGGTGTTTACCTCTGCGCCGCGGGTGCACATCCGGGCGGCGGCGTCAGCGGCGCGCCGGGCCACAACGCAGCCCAGGCCATGCTCGCCGATTTGCGGGCCGGCCGGGTCTGAGCATCGCGCTGTCGGCCGTCTAAGGGCCCGTTACGGTGATCGTGATCGGCTCGGAAACGACCGGGGGCGAGTGAGGCGTATGCAGCATGTCGCCGAGAACGAGCTGCAACGTGTGCTGGCCCGGCGACAGCTCGAGCTGTACCTCGGTCTGGCCGAGACCGAAATGCCGGATCGAGTCCGTGGCTGGGAGGGGCATATCGAACGACGGGAGCTCGTCGACGTCGATGAGCAAGTGGTGATGACCCGTATTCGGCAAATCGACACCTGCCGGCGCGATACCCATGCCGCGCAGGCCGAACCGCACGGTCACAGGAGAGGCGACGGTGGCGCCGTGAGCAGGCGCCTGGAAGTAGACCTCAGCGCCTTGCGGCGCGGGCTTTCGTGCCATTTCGACAGCCTCCTGGGCTGCGAGCAGTCCGGTGGCACCGAGCAAGCAAAGGGCGGTCAGTTGGAGTTGTTTTGGCATCGAAATTCCCGCATGGTTGTGACTAGCGGGGATAGTAGCAGCTAGCCGGGGTTTTCGTTCACCGTCAACCAACCAGCCTTGGCTGCGTTATGGAAACTCAGGGGCACTCGAAGTGAGAGACGGATCGAAGTGAACTTCTCCCATATTTGAGGCGACTAAATTACTATAGTGACTCGCGGCCGGTCGGCGTGGCCACCTCGAGAGCTTGTCAGGAGATGAGCTATGCGAATTAGGACGATATCGGTTATCGGGTTGCTGGCGACAGTCGCCTTTGGGCTTGCTGCCTGCGCTAACCAGCAACAGAGACCCCCCCCTTCGGGCGGACAGCCGAGCGGGATGCCACCGCCACCGTCAGGCGGCATGCCACCGCCGCCGTCAGGCGGACAGCCGAGCCCTTCAGGCGGACAGCCGAGCGGGATGCCACCATCGCCTTCGGGCGGTATGCCCTCACCATCGGGCGGTATGCCGCAACCACCGAGCAGCGGAATGCCTACTCCGCCTAGTGGCGGTATGCCTTCGCCCACCAGCGGAATGCCTACGCCGCCTAGCGGTGGTATGCCCTCGCCATCGGGCGGTATGCCGAGCCCATCTGGTGGCATGCCTGGCGCCGAAGGCGGCTCCCAGCAGGCGGGCGGCCCCCAGCAGGCGGGCGGCCCGCAGATGCCGGATGGCATCGGTGGTCAGCAGCAAGGCGACGGTTCTGAAGGGGATCAGCAGGGTGGTGGGTCACCCGGTGAGCAGCAGGCTGGTGGTTCTCAAGGTGATCGACAGGGTGGCGGCGGCTCGCCAGGCGAGCAGCAGGCCGGCGGTCCTCAGGGCGATCAGCAGCAAGGCGGCGCGGGTCAGGATGGCGAGGGCGGCGCCTCTGGCACAAGCCAGGCCGGCACACAGCCGGGCATGAGCGGCGACGGTGCCGATGGCCAGGGTGGTCAGGCCGGTCAGCAGGGAATGCCGGGCGACGGGTCCGAGGGCGGATGGCCCGGTGACGGCGAGATGGTCGGTAGCGCTGGAAATTCCAGTGGTGCCGAAGAGGCCTTCGGCCAGTCGCTCGAAGATTTCGACGACCTCATGGGACAGGAACGCGAAGCCATGGCGCGTAGCGGGGTCGGTACGGCGGCGGACGAGGCCTTAGGCCAGGCCGGCAATCCCGGTGGCGCTGCGGCCGGCGGATCCGACGGCTCGGGTGCCGAGATTCCAGGGATCTCGGCGCAGCAGGGTGGTGGCACGGCGTCGACTGGCGGCCAGCAGCAGGGTGGCCCGGTCAACATGGGGCGCGGCGATGGCGGCAGCAATGAGGCCAGGCCGGAGGTCGAAGGCTGCACCGATACGGACAAGGTCGCACGGCAACTGTGCGAGGCAGCGACCGTGGAAGAAGACCCGTTCCTGCGCGGAGCGCTTTGGGACGAGTACAACGAGTACAAGAGTATTTTGTCGAGACAGTAGGCGGAGGCTAGCACGATGCGTCGACTCGGGATATTGGTTCTAACACTCGGTCTTGCGACCGGCTGCTCGACGAGCGAAGTGCTCGTTGCGCACTCGATTTCGCTCGTTCCCGCGACCGAGGCGATACCTGAGGACCAGCTGCTCGATATCGGCATCGTGCAGTTCAATCCCGGCGTTCCCGAGGGTGAGGTAGACAAGGATGTTGCCGAGGAGCTCATTCGCGAAGGTACTTTCATCCACATACGCCGCACTGAGGCGCGCGTCATGGCCGTTACGCTTAGGGATACGCTGCAAAAGAGCGGCCATTGGGGCGCCGTCTGGGTGACACCGTCAGAGTCGACGGCTGCCGACGTCAATGTGATGGCAGAGATTTTACATTCGGACGGTGACGAGGTAGCCGTGTCCGTCAGAGCCGTTGACGCTGCCGGTCGTGTCTGGCTTGACGACGAGTACAGCATGTCGACGGCCGTCGGCTCGTATAACCGTCAGCGTTATCCGGACCTCGATCCCTACCAAGATTTGTACAATGGGATCTCCAACGATCTCGCGGCCGTGCGCGACCGTCTCAGCGACGACGAGATCGAGGATATTCGCACGATCGCGCAGCTTCGTTTCGCGAGCGAGCTCAGCCCCGAGGCATTTGGCGATTACGTCGAGGCCGACCGGCGGGGCATCTACGAGCTCAAGCGCCTTCCGGCCGCAGACGATCCGCAGTTC
>JAOTTJ010000204.1 GCA_029864465.1 Gammaproteobacteria bacterium
GGCGGCATACCAGTCTCTAACGGCTGCAGGCTCTTGTGCGGAGAGATGAACATGGTGCAAGTCAACCGCAACGGCCTGCGTTGACTCTTCGACGAGCTCGATCTTCACGCGGTCCGGCGCCATGATAAACGCGATACGAAGACCAGCAGCAGGAACATCGGCGATGCCGTCGTCAACCTCGAACGTCGGCGGCAGTTCTTCCCGCGTCACCACAGCGAAGCCGGCAGCCTCGACGGCATCGAGCGTCGCACGCAAATCCGGCACTGAGAAGCCGATGTGATTGACAGTCGAGCCCTTGGTTTCACCCGTCGGCGCCTCTTCTCGCATGAACACGAGCACGTTGGGGAATTTAACGACGGTATTTGCGCCGAACGTTACCTGCGTACCGCCTAACACGCCGACCCATAACGGCAAATGATCGGCAGCGTTCGAAACGTTCAGATGGTGATGCCCGTAGACGACCGGGTGCTCTCTAGCCAGATCGAGCTGCGCGAAGGCCGCATTCGATGCACCGAAGAGGACAAAAACCGATAGGCAAAGACGAATTACTAGCGAACGCATCGTGCACTCCCCCTGTCGTTGGTATTTCTAGTGGTTTCCCAGGAAGCCCGCAAGCGAACTGGCCGCGAGGACGACACCTAGGAGGCGATGTTCCATTGCATCGTGGCGGGGTTGAACTGATAGATCAAATAGATGATCGAAAGCACGAAAAACACCCAGGCGAAGATCTCCCCGGCGCGGTGCTTCGGTACCTCGCGCATAAACGTGCGTGTCTTGTAGGCCCCGTAGCCGCGAATGTCGAGCGCCATCGCCTGCGTCTGGCCGTTTCTCAAGCCGAGCACGAGCATCGAGAACGCCAGATGCGTGACGCGGATCCACTTGCGTTTGAGCCAGTTCGTGTTCTGACCGAGATCACGGATGCGCTGTGTAATCGATAGCTCCCGGCCGAGCTTGAGGAACGACGGGAACAGAATGAGCCCGAGCACGGGTGCATGCACGAGCCGATAGTCCCAGCCGCGACGCGCGAGGTTCTGCACGAGGTCTGTCGGATGCGTCGTAAAGGCGAACGAAAGCCCCGCGAGCGCAAGGGCCAGAAACCTCAGACCCAGCAATGCGCCGAAACCAAGCGCACCCCAAGACAAATCTTTGATCGGAGTTCGCAGCGCGATCGCATCGGAGCCAACCGTCGCCTGCCCACCGTAGAAGAACGGGAATACGATCGCGAGGATCATGACGAACGGCACGATGATCTTGCCGAGCGCCCAATATTGGCGAAACGGCACGCCCGTCAGAAACAGCGAGAAAAACAGGCAAAACAGAAAGAGCCCGATACCGACGTAGAGATTCGTATTGAAGATCGCAACGAATGAAACACTCAACACGAGCAGAAGCTTCGAGAACGGCGTCATACGATGAAACAGCGAGTCGCCTTGCTTAAACGACAGTTCGACGTTGGCCATCGGCCGCCTCCAAAATGCGTTGCGAGAGCTCCTGCGTCGTCATAACGGGAGCACCGAGCAGATCGCGTGAAAACTCGTATACCGACGGCGCCTTGAGCCGTGATCGCTCCAGCACGTCGCCCGCGGCGAACAGCTCGCCCGGCGTGCCATTGAACACGATCTCGCCGTTACACAGAACAGCTGCGCGGTCTGCGTATTCGGCGACGAGGCGCATGTCGTGCGTGATAAAAACTACCGCGGCACCATCGTCAGCGAGACCGCGTAGCAGTTCCATGAGGTTGCGCGCCTGGTGGAAATCCTGACCGAACGTCGGCTCATCGAGCACGACGACCTCGGGCTGGCCGACGACCATGGCTGCGACAGACAGCCTGCGTTTTTGGCCGTGGCTCAAGACGTACGGGCTCGCATCGCGCCGATCGAGCAGCCGCACGGTCTCGAGAAACTCCACGGTACGCGTATCGACGTCCGCCTCGCTCATGCCGAGCGCACGCAGGCCGTGCGCGATCTCGTCGTAGACCGTGTTGCAGACGAATTGCTTCTCGGGAACCTGAAAAATGTACGCAACGCGCTTGGCGAGATGCGCAAACTCGTATTCTGACGTCGGCATGCCGTCGACAAGCACGGCACCACTATCCGGCGTTGCGATTCCGTTGAACAAAGATGCGAGCGTCGACTTACCCGAGCCGTTCTGCCCGACGATTGCGAGCAGCTCGTTGCGCCGCGCCGTGAAGTTGAGCCCCTTGAGCACTGGGTGTTCACCGTACGCAAACGAGACGTCCCTGACCTCGATCGCGGGTTCGCCAGCTGCAACGTCGCTATTCGCCGATAGCTCTTCGGAGCGACCGCTTGAGCGCAGATCGAGACCCAGAGCACCGACGGCTGCCGTGAGCTCCGCGCCGTTGAGCGGCACGCCGCCATCGAGCTCGATGCCGGCTGCGCGTAGCTCGAGCCCGACCTCGGCCGCCTGCGGAATCCATAATCCCATATCGTCACGCACCATGAGTCCGCGCTCACTCAGGAACTCTCTCGGGGAATATGGCCCGTGGACGTGCCGGTCCTCGACAAGCAATACGGTATCGACACGGTCGAACACCTCATCGACTTCATGCTCGATGACCATGACTGTAACGCCGAGCTGCTCACGCACGTGATCGATCGTCGCGAGCACGTCGGCCGTGCCGGCCGGATCGAGATTGGAGGTCGGCTCGTCGAGGATCAGAACGGACGGCTCGAGCGCGAGCATGGCAGCAAGCGCGACACGCTGCTTCTCGCCGCCCGACAGCGCAATCGTCTCGCGCGTGCGAAATCCGTTCAAGCCGACAAGCTCGAGCGCACGATCGATGCGCCGGTGTATCTCCGGCGGCTCGAAGAGATAGTTCTCGAGCGCGAAGCCAACCTCCTCCTCGACCGTGAGCGTGACAATCTGGTCCTCGGGGTTCTGAAAGAGCATGTTGACGCGCTTGAAGCGCTCGGCGGCCTCGAGCTCGCGGCGGTTGATGAGCCCCCGCTCGGGATCGGCAATCAGCATGCGGCCCTGATTTCGGCCACCGAAATAGTCCGGGTAAATACCGACGAGATTGAGCGCGAGAGTGCTCTTCCCGGAGCCGCTGCGTCCGAGGATCAGGACGAATGAGCCCGCCCCGATCGCGAAGGACAGCTCTTCGAGCGCTGCAGGCCCCTCCGGCTGCCCCCCTTGGGGCTTGAACCAGAAGCTGTAGGCCTCGAGCGCGAGTGCGTTCTCGGCGTTCACGACTAGCGCTCCAGTGCGGCGACCCGCGAAGCGACGAAATCCGGTACCGAAGCCAAGCTCATGCGTGCGCGCTCCGCTCGGCGCTCAGTGCGGGTGGGCTGTCGACGGCCGGCACGCCCGCACGCTCGAGACCCCGTCCGAGATACCAGGCCGCGAGCCCCCAGAGCATGCCGCCGAACGCTGCAATCGACATCGACACCAGCGCCCAGGTCGCTCCATCGGCGAGCTGAAAGCCGCCCTGACCGATGAACAACGCAATCTGGTTCGCCACGGAAGTGACAGCCACGCCGAGCGCGAACAGCACCCGCCCGCCACGCCAACGCATCAGCACGAAGACGAGCGAGCCGAGCGCCGCTGGGAACAGGCCGTAGAACATCAGGATCGGCCCGTCCGGGTCGCCTGCGAACCAGCGCACGAGCGCGGTGACCGCGACTGCCAGGAGCGGCACCATGGCGCGCTTGCGTAGATACGAGCCGGCGTAGAACAGGATCCACGTCGTACCGTTATAGAAAGCATAGATCGCAAAGCCGACCGGGCCCGTGGCCCAGACGGTGCGCTCGAGAAAACCGAGCAGCCCGACGATTTCTATGACCGCCTGGACGACACCGAGCAGCACAGCAACCACGATGTCCATCGTGTCGAGCTTGAAGTCCTCACCGGCTCGGTAGGTGGGTCTAGTCGACGCCGAATTGTCTGAAGTCACTCTCAGCCTCCCCTTGCTGTCGTGCCGCGTCCGCGGTCCGCCGGCAGCGTCGGGGGCGGCTCGGCGGACGAGCCACGCTCGCTGCACCATTCTAAACGAATGAACGCCGGTGGGGGCTAGACTGGACGGGCTTGGGCCGCGAGGCCGGGGTTACCGCTCTCCTCGCGAATCGTGCATCATGAGGCCCGGGTCCGGAGGGATAACGCAGATGACGACGCTCATTATCGGCCTGATCGTATTCCTGGGCGTGCATTCGATCTCAAATGTCGCCCCCGGCTGGCGGGACCGCTGTGCGGCGGCCATGGGCGAGAAAGCCTGGCAAGGCCTCTATGCGGTCATCGCGCTCGTCGGCCTCGTGCTTGTCGTACGGGGCTACGGCATCGCCCG
Organism: Gammaproteobacteria bacterium; assembly: GCA_029864465.1. Classification (GTDB taxonomy): domain Bacteria; phylum Pseudomonadota; class Gammaproteobacteria; order Steroidobacterales; family Rariloculaceae; genus JAHEEM01. The sequence continues at coordinate 4,301 of JAOTTJ010000204.1, forward strand.
TCAGACGCCCATGCTCGTGTATGTCTCCCCGGGATGGCTGCGCGATACGGCCATCGTGCTGCTAGCGCCAGTCTTTCCACTGCTGCTCGCCGCCTATCTGCCCGGCAAAATTCGCGCCGCCGTCCGTAACAACCCGATGCTCGTGGCGACGAAGCTCTGGGCCGCGGCGCACCTGCTCGCCAACGGTGCGCTGGCAGACATCGTGCTGTTCGGCTCGTTCCTCGCGTGGGGTGCGTTCACACGTATCTCGTTAAAGTTCCGCACACCGCGACCCGTGCCGACCTTGCCGGCCTCCACTGCGAACGATGCGATCGCACTGATTGGCGGATTAGCGCTCTATTTCGCGTTCATCTACGGCGCACATCTGTGGCTCATCGGCATGCCCATTACGTTTGCTTGACACCGGGACGACACCTCGTACGACGTCGAGCACGAGCGCCTCAGTTCGGGCAGAAGCTCTCGTCGATCTCTGAGGCGATAGGCCTTCCGGCTGCTCCTCCCGATCGTTCGCGGAGCAAATTAAGCTAGACTTCCGGGTAAGAGGCTCTGCCTCACGAACCACTGAGGAGTGCCTAGAAACGATGCCGTCCTTTGATATCGTCTCCGAAGTCGACGCGCACGAGCTTACCAACGCCGTCGACCAAGCCAACCGCGAGCTCGAAAACCGCTTCGACTTTCGCGGCACGGGCGCCAAATTCGAGCTCAGCGATTTCGTCGTCACGCTCTCCGCACCTAGCGACTTTCAGGTGCGGCAGATGCGCCCGATCCTGACGGACAAACTCGCGCGCCGCAAAATCGATGTGGGCGCGATGAAGCCCGAGGAGCCGGAGGTCGCGTTAAATAAGACGCAGCAGAAAATCCTGCTGCAAAACGGCATCGACTCGGATCATGCTCGCAAGGTCGTAAAAACGATCAAAGAATCCAAGCTCAAGGTGCAGGCATCGATTCAAAGCGACCAAGTCCGCGTGACGGGCAAGAAACGCGACGATCTACAGGCCGTCATGAAGTTGCTCGAGAAAGCGGATCTCGGCCTACCGCTGCAGTTCACGAACTTTCGCGATTGAGCCGTGCGGAGCGACGGGAGCTCCATCTCAACGGAGCTCACGCCTCAATAGTGCTGACGTGAGCGGCAACGATTCGCCAACCTTGAGGAAACCGTATCCAGGTCTGCATGGTTCTCCCGACTCTTCCGGCTACGGCACGGTTGCGCGCCGCCACTGTCGCAACATCGTTACCGTAGGTTGTAATCACCGTATGCTCACGAATGACATTCGGTCCGCTCGTCACGGATGCTCGATATGCCCCGATCTCCTCGATGCCATAGAGATTCTCTCCGGCACCGAAACGAATCGTCAGCGGACTGTCGAGAAAGAAACCGTTGAGCGTGGCCACGTCATTGCTGCGGAGTGCGCGGTCGTAACTCGAAAACAGTGCCTCGATCTCCCGGACAACGCTCGGATCGTTGATTCGAAAGCTCGACTGTGCGGATGCGTCTGAGCTCATCGCCACGCTTGCGCCTAGCCCCGCGAGTCCACCAAGAAACGTACGCCTAGAATCGGTTCGGTCTGTCATCTAAATGCTCCTCAAAGGACTGCCCTACGCCCAGTAGCAGGCTCCCTAGCAGTTGTCAGTACGCCGGCTCGGACGAAGCTAGGCCGGGTTTTCTTGCAATGACGTACGCACTTAGCCCGCGTTCAGC
>JAOTTJ010000205.1 GCA_029864465.1 Gammaproteobacteria bacterium
GCGCAATTGTCCCGCGCCTCAGCGAAGCGGCACTGCCGCAGGTCGAGGTCGCCGATACGCGCCTGGCGTTCGGCCAGATGGCGCGGGCTTGGAAAGACAACTTCGGCATCCCCGTCATCGCCGTCACTGGCAGTAACGGCAAGACGACGGTCAAGGAGCTCATCGTCAGCATCCTGCGCTGCGGGCGGAACGTGTGTGCGACGCGCGGCAACCTCAACAACGACCTCGGCGTGCCGCTTACACTCATGGAGCTCGACGCGGAGCACGACGCACTCGTCGCGGAGCTCGGCGCGAATCACGCAGGCGAGATCGACTATCTCGGCTCGCTCGTCGAGCCGACCGTCGCTGTTATCACGAACGCCAACGCGGCGCATCTCGAGGGTTTCGGTTCCATCGCCGGCGTGGCTGCAGCCAAGGGCGAGCTACTCGATCATCTGCCGCGGGCCGGCACGGCCGTGCTCAACGCCGATGACAAGTTTTACGCGGACTGGCGTGCGCGCAGCCCGGCGCAAACGATCGTGAGCTTCGGCTTCGGATCGCGTGCGGATTGCACGGTGCGCGGCGAGATCGAAATCAGGCCGGGCGGCTCGGCTTTCACGCTCGAGCTGCCGGGCGGGACGACGCTCGACATCACTCTGCCTCTGCTCGGCCAGCACAACGTCATGAATGCGCTCGCAGCAGCGGCCGCCGCCGATGCAATCGGCGCTCCGGCCGAGCACATCGTGCAGGGGCTCGGGGCGGCGGACGCGGTCGGCGGACGGCTGAAGATGCTTTCCGGGCGCGGCGGCGCTGTTGTCATCGACGACAGCTACAACGCTAACCCGGCCTCGGTGCGCGCAGCCCTGGATTACCTCGCCGAGTTGCCGGGTAAGCGCGTGCTCGTGCTCGGCGACATGGCGGAGCTCGGTGAGGGCAGTCGTGAGCTGCACGCCGAGATCGGCGAATACGCGCGAGAACGCTGCGATGCGTTGCTCGGGATAGGCGAGCACAGCCGCGCAGCAGTCGAGGCGTTCGGTGGCGGGGGTACGGCCTGCGCCGAGATCGAGGGTCTCGAGGCTGCGCTCTCGCCCATGCTCGGCTCGAGCACCACCGTATTGATCAAAGGTTCGCGCGTCATGCAGCTCGACCGGCTCGTTACGCTACTTACGGACGACGATGGCGGTCAGCGGGGGGCGGCATGCTGATCTATCTCGCCGAGTACCTGACTCGCTTTCACTCGGGCTTCAACGTCTTCGGCTATCTGACGCTGCGCGCGATCCTGGGCGCGCTCACGGCGCTTGGGCTGTCGTTCGCGATGGGGCCCTATGTCATTCAGCGGCTCTCGGCCCGGCGCGTCGGTCAACAGATCCGCCAGCTCGGTCCCCAGTCACATCTGCCCAAGGCGGGCACACCGACGATGGGTGGCGCGTTGATACTACTTGCGATCATCGTCAGCACGCTGCTGTGGGCGGACCTGACGAATCGTTTCGTCTGGATCGTGCTCATCGTGACACTGGTGTTCGGCATCATCGGCTTCATCGACGACTACAAAAAAATCGTCCTCGGCAACGCGCGCGGCTTGCCGCCCGCGGCAAAGTTTTTTTGGCAGTCGGTCGCCGGAATCGCTGCGGCCGCGGCGCTATATGTAACGGCGGAGAACCCCGCTGTGGAGCACGCGCTGCTGATTCCCTATCTACCGGGCGCGCTGATTCCGCTCGGCGTTTTTCTTTACGTGCCGTTCACGTATCTCGTGATCGTCGGCACGTCGAACGCGGTAAACCTGACAGACGGCCTCGACGGGCTCGCAATCATGCCTGCTGTGCTGATCGGCTCGGCGCTCGGCATTTTTGCGTACGCGGCCGGCAACGTCGTGTTCTCCGCCTATCTCGGGATCCCTTACGTATCGGGATCCGGCGAGATGCTGGTTTTTTGTGCGGCCCTGGCTGGCGCCGGCTTGGGCTTCTTGTGGTTCAACACCTACCCCGCGCAGGTCTTCATGGGCGACATCGGTGCTCTCGCACTCGGTGCGGCTCTAGGCCTCGTGGCAGTGGTGGTGAGGCAGGAACTGGTGCTATTCGTTATGGGCGGTGTGTTCGTTGTCGAAACCGTCTCAGTCATTATCCAGGTTGCCTCCTACAAGATGACCGGCCGGCGTATTTTTCGCATGGCGCCGCTGCACCATCACTTCGAGCTCAAAGGCTGGGCTGAGCCGAAGGTGATCGTGCGTTTCTGGATCATTACGGTAATTCTCGTGCTCATCGGACTGGCGAGTTTGAAGATCCGATGACGTTACGAGCATGGCAGGGGCAGTGAAACAATGTTCGCTGCACGAGAAATAGAGCGACAGATGATCGATTCGCAACAACGCCGCAGTACGTTGGTCGTGGGCCTGGGCGCGACGGGGCTATCGGCCGCGAAGTTCCTTGCAGCTCGCGACGAGCTTACCTGCGTCATCGATAGCCGTGCGGAGCCGCCCGGGCTCGAGGCACTGCGTGAGGCGCATCCCGACGTGCCGATCGTCCTCGAGAGCCTGGATACGGCGTGGCTCGATGGCATCGAGCGCCTCGTTTTGTCGCCAGGCTTGAGCGTGGATCTGCCGCTCGTCGCGGCGGCGCGCGAGCGGGGCATTGCCATCGTCAGCGATATCGAGCTCTTCGCCCGCGCTGCTGACGCGCCGGTCGTAGCCGTGACCGGTTCCAACGGTAAGAGCACGGTCGTGACGCTCACGCACCGCTTGCTCGAGACCATGGGCCTACGCTCGGCGGCAGGCGGTAACCTGGGTCCGCCTGCCCTCGACTTGCTCGCCGAGCGTCCGGACGTGTTCGTACTCGAGATCTCGAGCTTTCAGATGGAAACGACTGAGAGCTTGCACCCGAAAATTGCAGCGTTGCTCAACGTCTCGGCCGACCATCTCGATCGTCACGGCAGCCTGGAGCGTTACGCAGAGCTCAAGCGCAAGCTGATCGATGCAGCCGAGATGGCCGTGTTCAATCAGGACGATGATCTCGTGCGCGCCATGGGGCTCGTACACCCGCGCGGTATTCCGTTCTCGACCGTCCACGCGCCAGAGCGCGGTTACGGCATTGTCGATATCAATGGCGAGCGCTGCCTTGCCCGAGACGGCGAGCCGTTCTTGCCAGCCGCACGCCTGCGTATTCGCGGACGACACAACGAAGGCAACGTACTCGCGGCGTTGGCCTTGACCGAAGCAGTGACCGGACGACATCTGGCCGACCTCGAGGCGCTCGAAGCTTTCCCGGGTCTCGCGCATCGCTGTGAATGGATCGCCGAACGGCACGGTGTCACCTATATAAACGACTCCAAGGGGACGAACGTCGGTGCCGCTGTTGCAGCGCTCGAAGGGCTCGACGGGCCATTCGTGCTCATCGCGGGGGGGCAAAGCAAGGGCGCGAGCTTCGCGCCGCTCGCGCGGCACGCCCGCGGCAAGCTCGTTGGCGCTGTGCTGCTCGGGGAGGCCGCCGCCGATCTCGAGCAGGCGCTCGCCGGCGTCTGCGAGACGCACCGCGCGAGCGGTATGTCAGAGGCCGTGGCAATCGCGGCCGGGCTCGCAATCCCAGGCGTGACCGTGTTGTTGTCGCCTGCTTGCGCGAGCTTCGACCAATTCGCCAATTACGCAGATCGAGGCGAGCAGTTTGCAGCCAGCGTCCGGGAGATCGGGGAATGAGTCCGCGGATCGAAATTGGCGGCCTGCACCTCGATACGGCGTTGACCGCCGCTGTGATTGCACTGCTCGCCATCGGCGCCGTCATGGTCGGGTCCGCGTCGATCTCACTCGCTGATCGCGACATGGGCGAGCCGCTGTATTTTCTGGCGCGGCATGCCGGGGCGATTCTGCTCGGCTGCGTGGCCGGGCTCGCGGTGCTCACGATTCCGATGAGCGCGTGGTTTCGTTTGAATGCTGTGATTCTGCTCGGCGCGTTCCTGTTGCTCGTAGCGGTCGAGATTCCGGGGATCGGCCGCACCGTAAACGGCAGCACGCGCTGGCTCGCCTTGGGTCCGCTGACGTTGCAACCGTCCGAGCCCGCGCGTTTGTGTCTCGTGCTCTATCTCGCAAGCTATATCGTCCGCCATCAGAAGGACATGGCCCGGAGCCTGCTTGGCTTCGTCAAGCCGCTCGTCGTCATCACGGCCGCCTGTGCGTTGCTGCTCGGCGAGCCCGATTTCGGTGCGGCCGTCGTGCTGACGGCGACTAGCTTCGGCCTGCTGTTCATAGGCGGTGCGCGGCTCCGGGACCTCGGGCTCGCGCTCGTCTTGGCGACGAGCGCGCTCGCAAGCCTCGCATTCACGACGCCGTACCGCCTACAGCGGCTGCTCGGTTTTGTCGATCCGTGGGCCGATCCCTATGCGAGTGGATTTCAGCTCACGCAATCGCTCATTGCGATTGGACGCGGCGAATGGCTTGGCGTGGGTTTGGGCGATAGCGTGCAGAAACTCTTCTATCTGCCCGAAGCGCACACGGATTTCGTTTTCGCGGTTCTGGCCGAAGAGCTCGGCCTCGTCGGTGCAACGCTCGTGATCTGCTTGTTCGGGGTCGTTGTCTTCAAGGCGATCGTGCTCGGTCCGCGCGCGGCCGCGGTCGGCCTGCCGTATCAGGGTTTAGTGAGCTCGGGAATCGGGCTCATGCTCGGGCTGCAGGCCTTCATCAATATTGGCGTCAACATGGGCTTGCTGCCGACGAAGGGGCTCACGCTGCCGTTGATCTCCTACGGGCGCACGAGCGCGGTCGTTACCGTCGTTGCGCTCGCATTGGTCATGCGTGCGCATCACGAGGTCAAAGAAGCCGAACGGCGCGCGAGGGCGAAATCCGGCAAGGGGCGCGACGCATGAGTGGCGGGCCGATCATGATCGTTGCAGGCGGCACTGGTGGGCATGTCTTTCCCGGGTTGGCCGTCGCGAGCGTGCTGCGCTCGCGCGCGCAAGATGTTGTCTGGATGGGCACGCACCGGGGTCTGGAGTCGCGTCTCGTGCCGCAGGCCGGTATCGAGATTGAGTGGATCACGGTGACGGGCTTACGCGGGCGCGGTGTTCTGGCGTGGCTGCTTGCGCCGTTTCGCCTCATGCACGCTGTCACCCAAGCACTCGGCGCAGTGCGCCGCAGGCGCCCGGCAGCCGTGCTCGGTATGGGCGGATTCGTGTCCGGCCCAGGCGGAATTGCGGCGTGGCTGACAGGCCGCCCGTTGCTGATTCACGAGCAGAACACCGTCGCCGGTGCGGCCAACCGGCTGCTCGCACGATTGACGACACACGTGTTCGAGGCTTTTCCGCAGAGCTTTCCGGCGCGCTATCCGGCAAAGCTCATCGGCAACCCCGTGCGCGAGTCGATCTTGGATTTGCCGCCGCCGGCCGAGCGCTTCGGCGAACGCAGCGGACCTCGCCGCGTGCTCGTCATCGGCGGCAGCCAGGGAGCGCGCACGCTCAACGCCGAGGTGCCCGCAGCCATCGCCATGTTGTCCGACGGGATCGAGGTCGAGGTCTGGCACCAGGCCGGCGCCGACGTCGAGGCGGCGCGAGCGAACTACGCACAGGCGCCATGCGAGTTGCGTCTGGAGGCGTTTATCGAGGACATGACGGCCGCCTACGCTTGGGCGGATCTGGTCATCTGCCGCGCCGGCGCACTGACGATTGCCGAGCTCGCTGCGGCCGGGGTCGGCGCCGTGCTGGTTCCGTACCCCTACGCCGCCGATGATCACCAGCAGAAGAACGCGGCGAGCTTTGCCGCAAACGGCGCAGGTCTCGTCATTGCCGAGAGCGAGCTGGATAAGCAGCAGCTCGCCGCGGCGATCACCGACATTCTTGGCGATCCTGAGGTACCGCTGCGCATGGCCGAGCTCGCCCGAGCGCAGGCGCGACCCCGAGCGGCCATCGAGCTGGCCGAGGCCTGCATACGGCTTGCGGAGGCCAAGGCATGACGCAGCCGATGGGCAAGACACGCACGATTCACTTCGTCGGTATCGGCGGTGTTGGGATGGGCGGTATCGCGGAGGTCTTGTTGAATCTC
>JAOTTJ010000016.1 GCA_029864465.1 Gammaproteobacteria bacterium
CTCGCCCCAGTAGCGTTGCCGCGAAAATAACCAATCGCGCAGCTTGAAGTTGACGCGCGCCTTGCCTCGTCCCGTGTCCTCGAGCCAGGCGATGATCTTGCGCTTCGCAGCCGCGACGTCCAGGCCATCGAGGAAACCGCTATTGATTGCAGGGCCCTCGCCGACGAAGGCCTCGCCATCGAAGTCGTCGGGCGGCTGCACCGTGCGGATGATCGGCAGGTCGAAGGCCGCGGCGAAATCCCAGTCGCGCTGGTCCTGGCCCGGTACAGCCATGATCGCGCCCGTGCCGTAGCTCGCGAGCACGTAGTCGGCGACCCAAATCGGAATATGCGTCTCGTTGGTAGGGTTCACGGCATAGGCGCCTGTGAACACGCCCGTCTTGGTTTTCTGTAGCTCGGCGCGCTCGAACTCGCTCTTGCGCGCGGCGGTCTCGCAGTACGTATTAACGGCATCGCGCTGCTCGGCAGTCGTGATCTGCTCGACGAGCGCGTGTTCGGGGGCGAGTACCATATAGGTTGCGCCGAACAGCGTATCGGGTCGCGTCGTGAACACGCGAATCGGCTGCGCATCATGACCGACGATCGGGAAGTCGACCTCGGCACCTTCGCTGCGCCCGATCCAATTGCGCTGCATTTCCTTCGTGCTGTCGGGCCAGTCGACGTCGTCGAGGCCGGCGAGCAGCTCGTCCGCGTACTCCGTAATCCGCAGGACCCATTGGCGCAATGGGCGACGCACGCATGGAAAGCCGCCGACCTCCGATTTACCGTCGATGACTTCCTCATTCGCCAGCGTCGTACCGAGCTCTGGGCACCACCAGACCGGTAGTTCTTCCTGATACGCCAGGCCCCGCTCGAAGAACTGCTTGAAGATCCATTGTGTCCAGCGGTAGTAGCCCGGATCCGTCGTGTTGATCTCACGGTCCCAGTCGTAGGAGAAACCGAGAGATTTGAGTTGCTCACGAAACCGCTCGATGTTCTTCTCGGTCGTGATTTTCGGGTGCGTGCCTGTGCGAATCGCGTATTGCTCAGCCGGAAGGCCGAATGCGTCCCAGCCAATCGGGTGCAGCACGTTGAAGCCGTTCATGCGCTTGTAGCGCGCGATGATGTCGGATGCCGTATAGCCCTCTGGGTGGCCCACGTGCAGCCCGTCGCCGCTCGGATACGGGAACATGTCCAGGACGTAGTACTTCGGTTTGGAGCGATCGACGGGATTCGGGGTCTTGAATGTCTTATTCTCGTCCCAGTATCGTTGCCACTTGAGCTCGATCTCCTTGAACGGATAACCTGACATTGTTCGATAATTCCTCGGAAGCGGCTGGATCTGCCTGGGGCTCGGCGATCAGAGCGAATTGCGGTCTGCGTGGCTGGAACGGATGATCTTTGTAATCTACAACAGAATCAAGCACTCGCTGGGGCTCCTTGCCTTACTGGCTGCGGGTGGGATGCTTGCCGGCTGTGGCTTTCATCTACAGGGCAGCAACGGCGAATTGCCGACGGCGACGGCTCAAACGTATCTGCAGACAGACGATCCATACTCGGATTTCTACGAGAGCCTCAGACAAGCGTTGCGCGAGCGCGGCGCGGGTGTCGTCGAATCGCCCCAGGATGCCAGCGCCGTGCTGCGGATACTCGAGGATAGCTATGGGCAGCGGATACTGTCGGTGTCTGCGCGCAATGTGCCGCGTGAATACGAAGTGTTCTATACGGTCACGTTCTCGCTCGAAGCGGGCGGCAGCGAGCTGCTCGCGCCTGAATCGATGCTCGTAACGCGCAGCTACACCTGGGATGAGACGCAGGTGCTCGGCAAGAGCGCCGAGGAGAGCGAGCTGCGCCAATCACTTGCACGTGATCTCGCGCTGCGCGTCCTGCGGCGCATCGCGGCCGACCGGCAGAGCGTTCCGGCGACTTGAGCGTCGTCGAGCTTCGCGATCTAAACCCGAAAGCCGTCGAAGAACTGTTGTCGGCCTACGGGGTCGAGCTCATCACGTTGACGCTCGGCACGAATATCCCGGCGTCCTATTGGGGTGCGCCCGAGGCCGGTATCGCCGGTCAGTGCGTGTTCGCGCGCGCCGACACGCCGGCGCATTCGTTACTGCACGAACTGTGTCACTACGTGTGCATGACGCCGGAGCGGCGTACGGCGCTGTGGCGCGACGCGGGTGGCGACGAGGAGGAGGAGTGCGCCGTCTGTTATCTACAGGTCCTTCTCGCAGATCGTCTACCAGGTCTCGGCGGGGCGAGATTGCTCGAAGATCTCGATCGCTGGGGCTACAGCTTCCGGGAAGGATCCGCCGCCGCTTGGTTCGCTGGCGACGGCGCGGCGGCCAGGGACTGGCTTGCCGACAAAGGCCTCATCGACGCGCACGAGCAGCCCACGCTGCGGCTGCGCACGTGAAGCGTTCGCGTGAATATCTCACTCGGGGGTCGCTGCGCCGACGGCCATCTCTTGCTTGGAGCGCGCAGTAACCGCCGTGAGATAGCCGCGTTAGAGCTTCGTCGGGTTCGGTGCGTCGCCGTAGACGGCCTGTGGGTCGAAGACCTTCTGCGTTTCGGTGAACTGCAGCGCCGCGTCCGCCGCGTCCGGGCCGATCGGCACCCGCCGGTAGAAGCAGGAGCGGTAGCCGACATGGCAGCTGGCGCCGCCTGCGACGTCGACGCGCAGCCAAACGCAGTCCTGATCGTCGTCGATGAGCAGCTCGCGGACCGTCTGCACGAGGCCGCTCGTCGCACCCTTGTGCCAGAGCGCGCCGCGGCTACGACTGAAATAATGCGCCTCCCCGGTCTCGATCGTCTTGCGTAGGGCTTCGGCGTTCATATACCCCTGCATCAGTAGCTCGCCGCTTGCGAAATCCGTCGTCACGGCCGGGATGAGCCCGTGAGCATCGAATTTGGGCGCGAGCGCGGTCCCTTCCTCGACCTGCTCGACGCTTTGTCGCGGCGCGAAGTCCGTAGCCATGATCAGCGTTCCCATGAAGCAAAACGCGATTATAAGCCACCGGGACAGCCGCGCGGCCCGCCGGGGATCCCGCTGGGCTTGGTATCATAGATGGCCTCGACGCCGCCCGAGCGGCAGGGACGCACCTCACCGATGGCCTTGTACCTTCACAATACGCTGACGCGCTCGCGCGAGCGCTTCGAGCCTGCTGAGTCGGGCAAGGTGACGATGTACGTCTGCGGCCCGACGGTCTACAACTTTGCGCATATCGGCAACGCTCGCCCGCCGGTCGTTTTCGACGTCCTCGCTCGCCTGCTGCGCAGAAGCTATGATCTGACGTACGCGCGCAACGTCACCGACGTCGACGACAAGATCAACGCCGCGGCTGCGAAAGAAGGCGTCGCGATCGGCGTGCTCACGGCCCGTTACCTGGCGGCCTACCAGGAGGACATGGCAACGCTCGGCGTGTTGCCGCCGGACGTCGAGCCCAAGGTCACCGACAATCTCGGTCCCATTATCGCGATGATCGAGAAGCTCGTCGCCTCCGGGCACGCCTACGAAGCCGATGGGCATGTGCTGTTCGCTGTGGGGAGCTTTGCGGATTATGGCCGGCTATCGGGGCGCGACCGCGACGAGCTTATCGCTGGGGCGCGCGTCGAGGTTGCGCCGTACAAGCGAGATCCGGCCGATTTCGTGCTTTGGAAGCCGTCGCCCGAGGATATCGTCGGTTGGGACAGTCCCTGGGGCCGCGGTCGGCCGGGCTGGCACATTGAATGCTCGGCCATGGCCGAGACCCATCTCGGCGACACGATCGATATCCACGGTGGCGGCCAGGATCTGGTCTTCCCGCACCACGAGAACGAAGTAGCGCAGAGCACGTGTGCGCACGCGGGCCGCGCCTACGCCCGTTACTGGATACACAACGGCCTCATCCACGTCGATAGCGAGAAGATGTCGAAGTCGATCGGTAACGTGCTGCTCGTCAGGGATCTGCTCGCCGAGGCGCCCGGTGAGGTCGTGCGGCTCGGATTGTTGACGGCGCACTATCGCCAACCGCTCGATTGGACGGGCGACGTGCTAACGGAAGCCGAGCAGAAGCTCGATCGCATGTATGGGGCGTTGCGCGAGGCTGGGATCGAGGGCCCGGCAGCGGATGACGGCATCGAGCCGCCGGCCAGTGTCGTCGAGGCGCTCGAGGACGATCTGAACTCGCCGCGCGCGCTCGCCGAGTTGTTTTCGCTCGCGCGCGACGCCAACCGCGCGGACGACCCGGAGGAGCGGCTCGCGAAGGCGCGACAGCTGCGCGCGGGCGCGGGACTGCTCGGGCTGCTCCGCGACGACCCCGAAGCCTGGTTCATGCGCTCGTCTGCGTCCGCGGATGGGCCCGGCGGCGGGCTCAGCGACGCGGAGATCGACGCGCTCATGGCCGAGCGCGAGGCGCTGCGCCAGGGGCGCAAGTTCGCCGAGGCTGACGCGATCCGCGACAAGCTCGCGAGCCAGAATATCGTCATCGAGGACAGCGCGGGCGGTCCGCGCTGGCGACGGTCGCGTTGATATGAGAATTCTCAGCCGACTCGTATCGCGTTTCATGCTCGGTCTGATTCGGGCGTATCAGCTCGTTTTGTCGCCGTGGCTCGGGCGTGCGTGCCGTTATTCGCCGACCTGCTCGGAGTACGCGGCGCAGGCCATAGCCCGACACGGCCCCCTGCGCGGCGGCTGGCTCGGGATGCGGCGGATCCTGCGCTGCCATCCATGGGGCAGTTCGGGCTACGATCCGGTACCGGAGAGCGCGTCGTCGGCGCGCGAGGGAGAACGCTTTGAGTCTCGATGATCGCTTGCTCGATATCATCTGTTGCCCCGTGACGCATTCACCGCTCGCGCGTATCGGCGCAGATGAGCTCGAGCGACTCAATGCGCTAATCGCCGAGGCGAAGATAAGCAACCGCGGTGACGAGGTCGTGACCGACGCACTCGAGGATGCGCTCGTTACGCGCGACGGTAAGCTCGCCTACCCCGTACGCGACGGGATTCCGATTCTGCTCGGAGAGCAGGGCATCTCGATGGCGCAGCTCGACGCGCAGCACTCGTAGTGAAGGTCAACGCCCGGCAACTGGATGGCCATCTCGTGCGTGGTCTCGCGCCGATCTATCTCATCAGCGGCGATGAGCCGCTGCTCGTGACCGAGGCTGCCGATCGCATTCGCGCGCACGCTCGCGGCGAAGGTTTCGAGGAGCGTGATCTACTCGTGGCCGGGCGCGGTTTCAAATGGGCCGAGCTCGAGGCTAGCGCCGATACCTTGTCGTTGTTCGCCACACGCCGCATCGTCGAGCTTCGCTTGCCGACGCCGCGGCCCGGTGATGCCGGCAGCAAGGTGCTGCAGCAGCTCGCGAACCGCCCGGACCCGGACCGGCTCGTGCTTGTCGTGACAGGTAAGCTCGATTCATCGGCATCGCGCGGCAAATGGGTCAAGGCGATCGAGGCGAATGGCGTTCTCGTGCAGATCTGGCCAATCGATCGGACCGAGCTGCCGGCATGGGTCAGACGTCGCGCTTCGGCGTTGGGCGTGAAGCTCACCCAGGGCGCTGCCGAGGCGCTGGCCGATCGTATCGAAGGTAACCTGCTTGCGGCGGATCAGGAGCTCAGGAAGCTCGCGATCCTCGGTCGCGATACGGCCATCGACGAGGACGAGGTGCTCGATGCTGTCGCAAATAGCGCGCGCTTCGACGTTTTTCGACTCGTCGACGGGCTTCTGGCCGGAGATGCACGCCGCGTGTTTAGCGTACTTGCGGGCTTGCGTAGTGAAGGCGCGGAGCCCGCATTGATCTGCTGGGCACTGAGCCGCGAGCTCAGCCTGCTGGCGCGGTTGCATACGGCGTTGCGACAGGGTCAACGACTCGAGGGTGCGCTCACCAAGCACGGCGTCTGGCAGCGTCGTCAAGTACTCGTCAAACGCGCGCTCGAGCGCTTCACGCCGGACGACGTGCAGCGTCTGCTCGGGCAAGCCGCCAAGGCCGATCACGTCGTCAAGGGCGTGATTCCCGGTAACGCATGGCATGCGCTCACCCAGCTACTCCTACTCGCGCTCGACGGGCGCACGCTCGTCAACGAGGTGGCCTGAACTTGGCGGGCGCGACGGCGACGAGCGGACCGATCGGAATCTTTGGTGGAACGTTCGATCCGATCCACTTCGGTCATCTGCGAACGGCGCTCGAGCTGCGCGAGATCCTCGGCCTGGCTGAGGTCAGATTCATACCGTGCCGCGTGCCGCCGCACCGTGACGCGTTACCGAGCGCAGGCGCCTTGCGCCTCGACATGGTCCGTGCTGCCGTGGGCGAAGAAGACGGCTTCAGTGTCGATGAGCGCGAATTCGAGCGTCCCGGTCCGTCGTACTCGATCGATACGCTGACGAGCTTACGTGCAGAGGTCGGACCACGGCCGTTGTGCCTGTTGCTCGGCATGGACGCGTTTCTCGGGCTGCCAACGTGGCACCGCTGGACCGAGCTCCTCGATGTCGCCCACGTCGTCGTCGCGCACCGGCCCGGCTGGGTTATGCCCGCTGATGGACCGCTTGGTAAGCTACTTGCGCAGCGCCGAGCCGACACGCCGAAGCCTCTGCACGAGGACACGCACGGTCGCGTGTTCGTGACCGCGGTCACGCAACTGGAGATCTCGGCGACGGATTTACGTGGTGCGCTCGCGCGCGGTAACGATCCGCGCTACCTCGTGCCAGACGTCGTGCGGGAGATCATCATGCGCTCGGGCTGTTACCGTTGACCTCAATATGAAGACAAATATGCCAGTTACGTCTGCGGCGCTCGGCGATCTCGTCGTCGAGGTACTCGATGACCTCAAGGCGCAATCGCTGCTGCGTCTCGATGTTCGGCATCTGACGTCGATGACCGACATCATGATTATTGCGAGCGGCCGATCGGCGCGGCACGTTCGCGCCATAGCCCGTGCATTGCTCGAGCGCTGCGAAGCAGCCAACTACGCACCGCTCGGCGTGGAAGGCGAGGACGGCGGCGAGTGGGTGCTCGTCGATCTAGGCGATGTCATCGTCCACGTCATGGTGCCGAGCGTCCGTGAGTTCTACGCCCTCGAGAAGCTCTGGGACATCGCACCTCGCCGGGAGACCGGCGACGCGGGCTGAGATCCCTGGCCCGCACTCGGGATATGCGTATTCGACTCATCACCGCGTCGAACAAACAGCCCCGCTGGATCAGCGACGGTTACGAGCATTACGCGCGCCGCCTCGACCCGCGGTGCGGGCTCGAGCTCGTCGAGGTGCCGCTCGCGCGGCGTTCGTCCTCGGCGCAGCTCGAGCGAGCTGTCGAAGACGAGAGCCGCAGGATGCTCCGCCACGTGATACCGGGCGCGCACGTCGTCGCACTCGAACGCGACGGTCGAGCGTGGTCGACCGAGCAGCTCGCGGCACGAGTCGAGGACTGGCTCATGGCGGGTGCGCCCGTGTGTCTGCTCGTCGGCGGACCGGACGGTCTCGGGCCGGCGTGCTCGCGCCGTGCGGTGGAGCGCTGGTCCTTGTCCGCGCTGACGTTGCCCCACGGGCTCGTGCGCGTGATCCTAGCCGAGGCGCTCTATCGGGCCGAGAGCTTCTTGCGAGGCCACCCGTATCACCGCCCCTGAGCCGGGTGCAGATAGTCGTTCCGGTTGCTTTGCTTGCTTCGATGTAGCTCGTATAGTCTTTTGAATGAAAACGGATTTCATCTATCTGGCCTCGGCTTCACCACGGCGTAGCGCACTCCTCGAGCAGATCGGTGTGGCGCACCGCGTCTTGCCGGCAGATATCTCCGAGGCGCGCGAGCCCGATGAACCGTCCGAGCGCTACGTGATGCGGCTCGCAGAGCAGAAGGCCGCCGCGGTCTGGAAAAGGACGCGGGGCGAGCAGAGCCGGCCGGTGCTTGCAGCGGATACGACGGTCGTACTCGACGAGCGCGTACTCGGCAAGCCGCGAGACGTGGCCGACGCGCTCGAGATGCTCGCGGATCTGTCGGGTCGCAGCCACCGTGTCCTGACGGGTGTGGCCTTGCGCCATATGGGCGGACTGACCTCGGTCCTGAGCGTCAGCGAGGTGAGATTTCGTCCAACGTCCGAGGCTGAGCGGCGTGCCTATTGTGCGACGGGTGAGCCGCTCGACAAGGCCGGTGGTTATGGAATCCAAGGCTACGGTGCCGTGTTCGTCGAGCGGATCAAGGGCAGCTTCTCGGCCGTGGTCGGCTTACCGCTGCGCGAGACAGCAGCCTTGCTCGCGCAGGTCCGCGAGCCGCGGTGGCTCTTCGAGACCGGGGCCGGCGCGTGAAAGAAGAGATCCTCATCAACGCCACGCCGCGGGAGGTACGTGCTGCGCTCGTCGAGGATGGCATCGTGCAAGAGCTGCTCATCGAGCGTGCGAACTACCGCGGGCTCATCAGCAACATATATAAGGGCAAGGTAGCGCGTGTGCTGCCGGGCATGCAGGCCGCATTTGTCGATCTCGGGCTCGAGCGCACGGCATTTCTGCACGCTTCGGACATCGGGCACGGCGTCGACGAGGAGGGCCGCGACGAGGAGGTCAGTATCCGCGATCTCGTCAGCGAGGGCTCGGAGATTATCGTCCAGGTGCTCAAGGATCCGCTCGGTTCCAAGGGTGCGCGACTTACGACACAGATCACGATTCCGTCCCGGTATCTCGTTATGATGCCTCTAGGCGGCGGTGTTCGTGTTTCGGCGCGCATCGAGGATGAGGCGGAGCGCGAGCGGCTGCGCGGGCTCATCGAGGGTTTCAGTGATACCGAAGATTCGCTGGGGTATATCGTTCGCACGGCGGCCGAGGGCGCGAGCGCCGAGGCTCTGCACGCCGACATGCAGTTTCTGGCCAAGCTTTGGCAGGCCATCGAGGAGGCCGCCGCGCAGGCCGGCCCGATGGAGCTCGTCCACGAGGACTTGCCGCTCGCGCTGCGAGTCCTCAGGGACCTGCTCGGTGTCGAGACGGAGCGCGTGTGCGTCGATTCTGAGCCGATCTATGACCTAATGAAGGAATTTGCAGACAAGTTCATTCCGCAGATGTCGCCGATGATCGAGCATTACACGAGAGATCGACCGGTATTTGATCTCTACGGCGTCGAGGACGAGATACAGCGCGCCTTGCAGCGCAAAGTCGTGCTCAAGTCCGGCGGCTACCTGATTTTCGATCAGACCGAGGCCATGACGACGATCGACGTGAATACCGGAGCCTATGTCGGTCATCGTAATCTGGAAGAGACCATCTTTCGGACCAACCTCGAGGCGTCGGTCGCGATCGCTCGGCAGCTCCGGCTGCGCAATCTCGGCGGTATCATCATTATCGACTTCATCGATATGGCGGAGGAGGAACATCGTAGCCAGGTCCTCCAGTCGCTCTCCGGTCGCTTAGCCGGCGACCACGCGAAGACGCAGATCATGGACGTCTCACCGCTCGGCTTGGTCGAGATGACACGCAAAAGAACGCGCGAAAGCCTGGAACATGTGCTGTGCCAAGCCTGTCCAAGCTGTGAGGGTCGCGGGTTCGTCAAGACTGCCGAGTCGGTCTGTTATGAGATTTTCCGTGAGATTCTGCGTCAGCATGGGCAGTTCGACTTTCAGGAGCTGCTGGTTCTCGCTCGGCCCCGCGTGATCGAGCGCATGCTCGACGAGGAATCCGCCAGCGTCGCCGAGCTCGAGGAGCTCACCGGCGCGACGATCCGCTTGCAGAGCGAGAGCCTCTACGCGCCGGATCAATTCGATGTGATATTGATGTGAACCACGAATGCCGAACCTGCTGCGCAAACTGATCAAGGGCCTGGGCGTCGGCGCGGCCCTGCTCGTCATCGTTGCCGCGATGGGCATTGGAGCGTTTCGGCTCGTGGTCGCGGAGCTGCCGAGCTATCAGGGTCAGGTGCAAGCCTGGGCTCAGGACATGCTCGGCCTGAGCGTCAGCTTCAGTCGCCTCGATGCGCGTTGGGGGCTGCGAGGGCCGGAGCTGTCGTTCTACGAGGCGAGCGTCGCCCGGCCCGATCAAGAGGCCGAGCCCATGATCAGCGCCGGCGAAGTCACGCTCGGATTGAGCCCGATGGTGCTTCTTCTCGAGCGACGGCTGGTGGTCAGCAGGCTCACGCTGGAACGCACCGAGCTCACACTCGAGCGTGGTACTGACGGCGAGCTCAGGCTTCAGGGAGCGCCGTCCGAGCAGCAGTCGAGCACGGATCTGCGCTTCGAGGACCTGCCGCCCGTCGCGATCACTCTGACCGATAGCGATATCAGCTATATCGATCGCGCGCAGGGGCGAGTCTGGGACTTCAGTGACGTTCGCGTCAGGCTCGAGCGCAGCGAGAACCGCGTTCTGCTCGAGGCACGCGGCACACCTCCTGCCGAGCTCGGCAACCGCATCGATGTCTCGATCGACGGGGAACTCGTATCCGATGCCGACGACGAGACGGCTGACTGGCTGATTGTGACTGCGCTCAACGAGGTCGATCTCGGCACGGTCGCGGAGCTCTTCCCGGAGGTGCCCGACCTGCCGCACGGTGGAATCGGAGACTTGTCCCTCTGGATCGAGACGGCGGGCGGACGTGTCACGCAGGCGACGGCGCAGATCGAGCTCGAGGGCCTGCAACTCGCAGAAGCCGCAGAGTCGGGCTCGACTTTCGATCGACTCGCAGTGACTGCTGAGTGGGCGCGGAGCGTTGACGGTTGGTCGTTGAGCCTCTCGGATCTGCAGCTGACGCGTGATGGCGTGCGTTGGCCCGAAACGACCGACATCGGTTTGCAGGTCACGATGAGTGCAGGTGAACCCCAGGCACTCGAGCTCGATGCCGATTTTCTGCGTCTAGAAGATCTCTCGCCGCTGATCTCGGCACTTCCCGTAGAGCAGGTAGCCGACGTCTGGCAAGCATTATTGCCCGAAGGCGATGTCGATAACTTGAGTCTGAGTCTCGCTCGCCAGCCCGATGGTCTCGCGTACGATGTGACCGCCAGATTCGACGATGTCGGAGTCGCGGCGAGTGACGGGCGGCCTGGCATCCGAGGCGTCTCCGGGACGCTGCGTGCGGACACCGGCAGTGGGCGGCTTGCGCTGGCGACGACTGACGCGCAGCTCGAGTGGCCCGAGATGTTTCGCGAGCCGATCGCGATCGGCGAGCTCACAGGCGTCATGATTTGGCGAGAGGGCCGCAACGGCATTCGACTCGTCAGCGACAATCTGACCTTCAATAATGCCGATGCGCGCGCGACCGCCGATCTCGAGCTCATTGTGCCAGCCGACGGCAGCGCACCGCGCCTCGACCTCGCAACACGAGTATTCGGCTTCGACACGACGCGTACGCCGAGCTATCTTCCTGTCGGCGTCCTTCCAGCCCCCGTCGTGGGTTGGCTCGATCGCGCGATTATCCAGGGTCGTGTGCCCGAGGCTGAGATCGCGTTCTTCGGGCCCGTCGACGCATTTCCATTCGATAACGGCGAGGGACAGCTATGGGCACGCTTCAGCGTCGAGGACGGCGTGCTCGCCTACGTCGACGATTGGCCGGTTGCCGAGGCGATTGAGGGCGAGGTCGAATTTGTCAACGCGGGTTTCACGGCACAGGGTACGGGCCGGCTCATGAACGACGACTTCGCGCGCATGACCGGCGGCGTTGCGGACATGCGCGATGCCGTGCTCACGGTTTCCGGCGACGTTACGGCGAGCCTTGGGGAGTTTCTCGACTATCTGCGTACCGTGCCCGTCACGGCGCGCCGACTCGGACCGGATCTGTCGCGGCTGCAATCGAACTCGGGTTCCGGAGTCGTTACTCTAGATCTCAATCTGCCGCTCAAGGATATCGGCGCCTATAAACTCGATGCCGAGCTCGCCATGAATGCCGGAGCGCTCGAGGTCGAGGGCTTCGATCTGGCCGCGAACGACATTCAAGGTCGCCTGAGACTCAACGACAACATCGTCACGGGCGACGGCATTCGCGCGATGTTGTTTGGCAGCCCCGTGACTGCAAGCGTGGCTGCGGCAGACGAGGCCGGCTATCGCGCGCGTCTGGACGTCAGTGGCTCGGTCGAGGCGGATGCATTGCAGCAGAACTTCGATTTGCCGTTCGGTACGTTGCTCTCTGGTGAGACGGGTTGGGAGGGCCATCTGCTGTTGCCCGCAAATGTCCCGGACGACGATCCGATACGCGAGCGCGCACCGCTACGAATCGCCATCGCGTCGGATCTGACCGGCGCCGAGCTCGGGTTTCCGGCGCCGCTGGAAAAGCCCGCCGCGACGTCGATGCCGCTAGACGTCACGTTCACCGTACTGCCGACGAATCGTTTCGATGTCGAGGGTCATCTCGGCATGAACCGACGATTTGCGTTGAGCTTTTGGAGTACGGCTGCGGGACTGCAGTTTCGCCGCGGCAGCGTACGTCTCGACGGCGCTTATCCCCTACTGCCGCCAGACGATGGGCTCGACATTGAGGGCAACGTGCGCCAGCTGCACCTGGATGGCTGGCTCGAGCTGCTGCGCGGCCAAAACCTGATGAACCGTGATGAGCCGATTCTCTCGCGCCTGGATCTCGACGTCGCCGACATGTCCGCGCTCGGCCAGCGCCTCGGTGCGACGACGTTCGCTGTGCGCCAAGGTCGTGACGAATGGCTCATCGAGATCGACAGCGACTCGATCGCGGGCCATATCGTCGTGCCGTTCGAGTTACGGGATCGGCCCCAGGTCGTCGCTGACATGCAGCGCCTACATTTGACGTTCACGGATGAGCCGACAACTCGGCAGATCGATCCTCGCAATCTGCCGGGGTTGCTCGTCAACTCGAGCGATTTTGCCGTCGGACAGAGAAATTTCGGTCGGTTCAGCGCGAACGTGCAGTCGGATCCGTTGGGCCTGCGCCTCGTGTCGTATGAGTCGGTCAGCGAGAGTTTCGCCGTCGAGGGCAGTGGCAGCTGGCTGGCCGGGCCCGAAGGATCGACGACGCGATTCGCTTTCGGCATGCTCAGCACGGACGTCGGCACGACGCTCGAGGATCTCGGGCTGCAGCCGATCGTCGAAGCCGACGAGCTACAGGTCACGGCGAGCGTCAACTGGCCCGGCGGGCCGTCAGGACGCTGGCAGCAAGGCATCAGCGGCGATCTGAGCCTGCGCGTCGGGCAGGGCAGCATGATCAACCTCGAGCCCGGCGGTGCCGGGCGTATGTGGGGTCTGTTGAGCTTCTCGGCCCTGCCGCGGCGCCTCGCCCTGGATTTCCGTGACGTTTTCAATCGAGGTCTCGTTTTCGACGAGGTCGCAGGCGATTTTGTGCTCGTCGATGGCAACGCGTATACCGATAACCTGTTGTTGACGGGTCCCGTCGCAGATATCGGCGTCGTCGGTAGGACCGGACTGCGCAACGAGGATTACCAGCAGCAAGCGGTCGTGACGGCGGAGCCCGGCAAGGTGCTCCCGACGATGGGTTTTCTCGCTGGCCCCGGTGTCGGTGCCGCGCTGCTGCTCTTCACGCAAATCTTCAAAGAGCCACTCAAAGGTATCGGTCGGGCGTCGTATTGCGTTACCGGCGGCTGGGATGAGCCTGTGGTGGAACGGCTGACGCCGCAGCAGCTCGAAGCCGGTTATCTATGCGCTGACCTCCCGCCGAGCGCGGCGACGGCCGCCGATCTCTAGCGTGCCCGACACTGTGGTGCGGGTTGCCGCTGTGCAGATGACGAGCGGCGCCGACGTCGAGGCCAATCTCGACGCGGCCGCACAGCTACTCGGTGAGGCTGTGGCTAGTGGTGCCGAACTCGCCGTGCTGCCCGAGAATTTCGCATTCCTTGCTGCCGATGAGACCGGCAGGCTCGCCGTTGCGGAGTCGCCAGACGGCGGCCCGGTGCAGACATTCCTCGCTGAGCAGTCCCGCGCGCATTCCATTTGGCTTGTCGGTGGTACAACGCCGATTCGCGGGTCCGAGGACGAACGCGCGTATGCGGCTGCGTTGCTTTACGATCCCGACGGCCAATGCCGGGCCCGTTACGACAAGATCCATTTATTCGACGTCGGCGTCCCGGAAGCGGACGAGAGCTACCGCGAATCTGCGACCACGATTCCAGGCATGACGCCGGTCAGCTTTGCAGCCCCGTTCGCTCGCATCGGTATGGCCGTATGCTACGACTTGAGATTTCCGGCGCTTTTCGATCGTCTCGGCGCACTCGGCGTGGACATACTGTCTGTGCCGGCGGCGTTCACGGTGCCAACCGGCGAGGCTCACTGGCACGTTCTGTTGCGTGCGCGCGCCGTCGAGTCGCTCTGTTACGTCGTTGCGGCTGGACAAGTCGGTGAGCACGTTGGTGGGCGTCGAACCTATGGACATTCCATGATCGTGGATCCCTGGGGCGAGGTGCTCGCCGAGCGTCCAGCGGGCCCTGGCGTGGTAACCGCCGATGTCGATATGATGCGCCTCCAGAGCCTGCGCGAGCGTTTTCCGGCGCTCGAGCATCGCCGCCGCTTCGACACCTAGATTCGCCTGCCGACCAAGGTAAAGAGACCCATCCATCATGAACGATCAAACCGAGGCCGCGCAGCCCATCGACAGGCTGGATCTCGTCGAGCGCCAGATGCTCGCTCCCGCTGGCTTCAGCCTTGCGACGCTCGACAGCGCGCTTGGTCAGCTCATGGCTCGCGGGCTCGATTACGCAGACCTGTATTTTCAGTGCACGCGCTACGAGAGCTGGACCGTCGAAGACGGCATTGTCAAAGAGGGCGTGCACAGCCTCGATCAGGGCGTCGGCGTGCGCGCCAACGCCGGAGAGAAGACTGGCTTCGCGTACTCCGATCAGCTCGATGCAGTGGCGCTGGCCGATGCTGTCGATGCCGCCCGCGGAATCTGTCGTCTCGGCGGAGACGGCCGTTTCAAAGTGCCCCAGAGATCCAGTAGCGCCGAGCTCTACCCGGCAATCGATCCTTCCTCGAGCATGGCCGATGCAGACAAAGTCGCGTTGCTGACCGAGCTCGATCGGCAGACGCGCGCGCTGGACGAGCGTGTTGTCCAGGTCATCGCGAGCCTCGCCTGTGTGCACGAGATGATTCTCGTGCATGGAACGGACGGATCGCTCGCCGCCGATGTACGTCCGCTCGTGCGCCTCAACGTCTCGGTCATCATCGAGAGCGGGCAGCGCCGAGAGCAGGGATATGCCGGCGGCGGCGGGCGCGGTGATCTCACCCTGATTGCCACACCCGTTCGGGCAATCGAGATCGCGCGTGAGGCCGTGCGCCAGGCAGACATCAATCTGGATGCAATACCCGCGCCCGCAGGCACGATGCCTGTCGTGCTCGGGCCCGGTTGGCCGGGTGTTTTGCTGCATGAGGCCATCGGTCACGGCCTCGAAGGCGACTTCAATCGCAAGAAGACGTCGGTATTTTCTAACCGGCTTGGTGAGCGCGTGGCTACTTCGCAGTGCACGGTCGTCGATGACGGCACGCTCGTGGGGCGCCGCGGGTCGTTGAGCGTTGATGACGAGGGTACGCCCACGAGCTGCACGACGCTGATCGAGAAAGGCGTGCTGCGCGGTTATATGCAGGACAAACTCAACGCCAGGCTTATGAAGACTCGATCGACCGGTAACGGCCGGCGGGAGTCTTTCGCGCACGTGCCGATGCCGCGCATGACGAATACTTACATGTTGCCGGGCGAGTATGCACCAGAGGAAATTATCGCCTCGGTCGAGAAAGGTATCTTTGCGCCGAACTTCGGTGGCGGCCAGGTCGACATCACTTCGGGTAAGTTCGTGTTCTCGGCGAGCGAGGCCTATCTCATCGAGAACGGCAAGGTGACTGCGCCAGTAAAGGGTGCGATGTTGATCGGTAGCGGCGCCGAGGTGCTGACCCACGTGTCGATGGTCGGGTCGGATCTGGAGCTCGATCGAGGCGTCGGTGTTTGCGGTAAGGACGGCCAATCCGTTCCGGTCGGCGTCGGCCAACCTACGCTCAAGATCGACACGCTGACCGTCGGCGGCACTCAAGCCTGACGTTCGATCACAGCGCAGACGTCGATCTCGTTACGTCAAATTTCTCGTCGGTTCCTTGTGAATCAATTCCTGGCGTATCGACACGCTGTCGCCTAGTCTGTCGCAAAATCGAAGGAAGTGATCATGGATCTGGACAACACACAGCGAAACGCCGCGCCCCCCAAATTACTGTTCGATCCGTCCGAGGAATGGATGCGTACGGGCAAGCCGGACGAACCAGATCTCAGCGTGGATGGCTTGGGTCGCACTTCCCTGCTCGAGCGCGTTCTCAAACTGATCGGTGGGCGCAAAGCCGCCTAGCTCCATGACGCTCCCTTTGTCACGCACGGCGCAGCTCGGCCTGGAGCGCTGTCGTCGACGCGCGATGTGGTAAATTATCGGCCGTAGGTACGCAGGATCAGCTCGCGCAACCGGAGCCGTCGCATGTGGCTATCGAAGTCGGTTTACGAATTCCTACCGTATTACTATATGGCTCTCGGTTTCGCTGCCGTCTTGGCCAGTGTCCAAATCGAGCGCTGGTTTTGGTCGGAGCTCTTCGGCTTCGGCGGTCTTCTCAGTCTCGTGGGCGGGCTCGTGCTCTGGCTCAAGCGACGCGCCTACCGGCGTAGCCGCAGCCGCCACAGCATAGAAGATCAAGCTTGAGAGTCTGCGTTTTCCGGCCGACGCCGTGAGGCGGTATCGTCGCCGGACATCTCGCGCGGCGTGCGTAGATTGCGGTAGACGAGCTTGTGCTCACCGAGCTGGATCTCATCCCCGTCCGAGAACCGATGCCGCTTCACGCGGCGTGCGCCTAGAAACATGCCGTTCGTGCTGTTGAGATCCTCGATGGTGGACTGCTGCAGATCCGCGACGATTTGCGCATGATGACGGCTTACGAATTTGCTCTGAATGCGCAGGTCGTTGTCCGGAGTTCTGCCGATGACGTAACGCCCTGGCCGGAGCTCGATGTCACTCACTAAATCCTCACCGAAGTAGAGCTCGAGCTTTGCAAGCGCCGTGCTCGCGAGCTCGTGCTGGCCTGTGGGGTCAGCATTCGATTCGCGCTCGCGCAACCGTTGCTCGTACTCAGTCCACTGAAGCTCTTCGACTGCCGAGCGAATAACAGCTTCGTCCACGAGCGTGCTCTCATCGGCAAATGCGCAGAGCAGTGCTGTGTCGCAGAGAATATTGATAAGCCTCGGCACGCCTCCAGAGTAGAGAAACACGAGCCGCAGCGCCTCCGGCGTAAAGATTTCTCGATCCTCCGCCCCGGCAATATTGAGCCGATGCAGAATGTAGTCTTGCGTTTCTGCTCGAGAGAGTCGGCCCAGGTGAAAACGTAACCTGACCCGCTGCAAGAGCTGTTCAAGCCGATCTGAGTCGAGCGTGTCGCCGAGCTCGGGCTGCCCGGCGAGAATAATGCGCAGCACCTTTTCTTTCTTGGTTTCAATACCCGAAAGCAGGCGGATTTCCTCTAGCACCTTTTTGGACAGGTTCTGCGCTTCATCGACGACGAGAAGCACTTTCTTGCCCTGTGAGTATTGGTCGACGAGAAATTCCTTGATCATCGCCAGCAGCTCGACCTTGGCCATTTTGAAAGGCTCGAAGCCGAACTCGACGAGCACGGCCTGCAGGAACTCGACGGGCGAAAGCTGTGTCTGTGATATCACCGCTAGTGTCACATTTTCGGGAAGCTCGTCGAGGAAGCACTCGATCAGGGTCGTCTTGCCGGAGCCGATCTCGCCCGTGAGCACGACGAAGCCGTCCGCAAGCCATATCGTTGATTCCATATAGGCCTTGGCGCGCGCATGCTGTTTGCTTGCGAACAGGAATTGCGGATCCGGTGTGAGCCTGAACGGTGGCTCGGTGAGCCCGAATAGTTCGCAGTAGGCCTGGCCTGTTGTCGTCTGTTCCATAACGGTGCAAGCCTAATACAGTCGGGCCGCAGATACGACAAAGCGCACGGCTCTCATGATCGTGAGATGACGGTGCGAAGCGCCGCGGCGCTCTCGAGGACCGTTGCTTTGTCGCTGCCGACCAGCGTGCAATGGCCGAGTTTGCGTAGGGGGCGAGGCGACTTGCCGTAGTCATGTAGATGCAGCCCGGGGATGCTCAGGAGCTTTTGCCTATCGGAAATGTCGCCGAGCAGGTTGATCATATAGGCGTGGCCGACGGCCTTCGTTGAGCCTAGGGGTAGACCGAGAATCGCGCGCAGATGGTTCTCGAACTGACTCGTTTCGGCGCCTTCGATCGTCCAGTGACCGGAGTTGTGGACGCGGGGCGCGATCTCATTGGCGATCAGGCGTCCGTCGGCAACGAAGAACTCGACCGTGAGCACGCCGCAGTAATCGAAGCGCTGCAGGATGGCGTCGAGATAACCTTCCGCCTCGCGCTGCAGATCGTCGTCGGCGTACGGCGCTGAAGTGGAGTGAAGAATACCGTCATCGTGGACGTTCTCGGCGAGAGCATAGAACGCCGCTGACCCGTCTGCGCCACGCACCGCAATCAGCGATACCTCCCGCTCGAACTCGATCCATGCTTCGGCGATCGCCGGTACGCTGCCGAGATCGCGCCAGGCGAGCTCCAGCTCGCTCGCTGTGCGGACAAGGCGTTGTCCGCGTCCGTCGTAACCGAGCCGTCGCGCTTTGAGAACGATGGGCCAGCCGAGCTGCGTGCCGACCGCAGCGAGATCGTCGGTGCGAGTTACGACGACGTACGGTGCTGTAGCGATGCCGATCGCCTCGAAGAGCTGTTTCTCACTGAGCCGATCCTGCGCAACGGCCAGTGCAGCGGGAGGCGGACAGATCGGCGTCGTCGAGCTGGCCGCCTCGAGCGTCTCGACAGGAACGTTCTCGATGTCGAACGTCACCGCATCGACCTGAGCGGCGAGCTCGCGAATTCGGGTCGCGTCGTCGATTGCGCCGACGAGGACGGGTCCGACCTGGCCGCCCGAGGAGTCAGCGTCCGGGTCGAGAAAGAGACTGCGTATGCCGAGCCGATAGCCGGCGAGAGCGAGCATGCGCCCGAGCTGGCCGGCACCGATGATTCCTACCCTCATACGCGATGGGAACCTAGCTCAAAGTCCCGCATGGCAGGTTCCCGATGGGTTTCGTCCTGCAGGCCAACCTCTGGATTTGCGATTCTCGCGAATGGAGCCGGTTATTCATTGTGGCTCGCGCCTTGAATCTTGGCCTGTGGAGACACAAACACGGCTCATGCGGAATGCTGAGAACGGTTCCGTTCAGCCGCCGCGCGGATCGGGATTGGCGAGGACACTCCGTGTCTGCTCTGCGCGGTGCCGCGACAACGCCTCAGCGACCTCGGGGTATTTGTTGGCGAGAATGCCGGCTGCTAGCAGCGCAGCATTGATTGCGCCGGCCTTGCCGATCGCGAGCGTACCCACCGGAACGCCAGCGGGCATCTGCGCGATTGAAAGCAAGGAGTCCATGCCCTTGAGCGCTTTGGACTCGACGGGCACGCCGAGGACCGGCAGCTGCGTTTTGGCAGCTGCCATGCCCGGTAAATGCGCTGCTCCGCCGGCGCCGGCGATCAGCACTTCCAAGCCCCGTGCTTGCGCGCTACCGGCATACTCGAACAGCAGATCGGGTGTGCGGTGGGCGGAGACAATCTGTACCTCGTGCTCAATGCCCAGAGCGCTCAGGGTCGAGTCTGCGTGCTGCATTGTCTCCCAGTCCGACTGTGAGCCCATGATGATGCCGACGAGTGGTTTCTTCATCTGATTATTCTAACGCAGGTAGAATGCCCAACTCATCCGCGAGGGATCAATTTCATGGACGTTGAGGAAGCGCAGAATTCGCTTCTCGAGACCGCTGGCGAGATCGTGAAGCTTGCCCGACAGATGGGTGCCGATCATGCCGAGGCAGGCGCGAGTTTCGAGGAAGGGCTATCGGTCACGGCGCGCCTCGGCGAGCTCGAGTCAGTCGAACGTCAGCGCGATCGAGGTCTTGCAGTCACGGTCTATCAGGCGCAACGCAAGGGTAGTGCGAGCACGGCGGATTTCACGTCGAACTCCGTCGAGGAAACCGTGCGCAAGGCGCTGAGCATCGCAAGCTTCACGGCGCCCGACGTCTACGCGGGTTTGGCCGACCCCGAGCGCATGGCTTTCGACTATCCAGATCTAGATCTGCATCATCCCTGGGCGCTCGATGTGGCGGCAGCCGAGGTGCTTGCACTCGAAGCCGAAGAGGCTGCGCGTGCGCTCGATGCCAGAATAAAGAATTCGGAAGGCGCGACCGTCTCGTCGGGTCACAGCGTTCAGGCCTATGTGAACAGTCACGGCTTCGCCGGTGCTTATGCGGCGAGTAGCCATTCGATCAGCTGCAGTGTCGTCGCAGAAGAAAACGGTGCGCTCGAGCGCGATCACTGGTTTACGTTGGCGCGCGATCACAACGATCTCGATGCGCCAGCTGAGATTGGTAAGGAGGCCGCGCGCCGTGCCGTGCGCCGTCTTGGCGCGCGGCAGATCGCTACGACGCGTATGCCGGTCTTGTACCCGGCTCATCTCGCGCGTGGCCTGTTCGGGCATTTCGTTGCCGCCGTTCGCGGCACGAGCCAATATCGAAAGGCGACGTTCCTGCTCGACGCATGCGGACAGCAGGTGTTCTCGGATATCGTGAATTTGAACGAGGAGCCGCTGCAGCCAGGCGCTATCGGGAGCGCGCCATACGACAACGAGGGCGTCGCAACGCAGCCGCGTCAGCTCATCGCCGACGGTGTGTTACAGGGGTACGTGCTTTCGAGCTACTCGGCCCGCCGGCTCGGTCTCGAGACGACCGGCAATGCTGGCGGCGTGCATAATCTCATCGTTACGCCGACCGTGGATTCCCTGCAAGAGCTTCTCGAGGCACATCCGCGCATGTTCCTCGTCAATGAGCTACTCGGCCAGGGCGTTAATACGGTTACGGGTGATTACTCTCGTGGCGCAGCCGGCTTTCTGGTGGAGAACGGTGAGATTAGTCATCCCGTTCACGAGGTCACGATCGCGGGAAACCTCGCCGATATGTTCAAGCGAATTGTCGCGATCGGCCCTGACATCGACACGCGCGGATCGATCTGTAGCGGCTCGGTGCTCGTCGACGAGCTCACGATCGCAGGCGCTTAGCCGAGCCGGACCTAGGCAGAGACGTCGGCTTGCTGAGCTTGCGCATCCTCGCGTGCCTCGTCCTCTGAGACGAGATCAGCCAGCGATTTGTCAGCAAGGACATTCGCAATCGATGTGTCGATGCCACGGCATAAAGAGTCGATCGTCATGCCCCACGACACCGTTGGCGCGCCGCGCGCATCGGCCCTCGATCCTCGCACGGCATCCAGGATCTCGGTGAGATCGATACGGCGCAGCGCCCGGCTCGGCACGAGCCGCAGTTCCGTCGTCTCCGTCAATAATTCCGCGTCCATGAGCGCCTCGACAATCGGCTGGATATAGTGGCGCTGGACGCCGATTTTGGCGGCCAGGCTGGGCACGCGCCAGCCATGGCCGGGCCGATCGAAGTCGGTGGCGACGAGCAGCATGATGCTCATCGCGAGGCGCTCGCGCAGCTGGTTAGATACCGTCGGTGTGCGCCGGCCGAATCTGAGGTGCTCCGGGTTCTGGTGATAGAACGTGAATTGCGCGCCGAGCAGCAGGATCAACCAAGAGACGTAGAGCCAGAGCATCGCGACGATGACGATAGCAAAGCCCGCATAGATCGCCTCTGTGCGGCCTGCGCCAGCAACGAACTGTGCGAAGAGCTTGCCGATCACGGCCCAGCTTCCGCCGGCGATTAGTCCACCGAGCAGCGCGCTGCGGAGCCTGACTGAGGTATTCGGGATGAAGGCGTAAAGAAACGTGAACGCACCGATGATGAGCAGATAGGGCATCGACTGGGTCAGCATCACGATCAAGCTGCCCAAGGGCTCGATTCCCTGCAGACGCTCGACGAGGGCCGTGCTTGTAACGGTCGCGGTCATGCCCATCGCGATCATCATGATCATCGGGCCGACGAGCAATACGCTGAGATACTCGCTGAAGCGGCGTCCAAAGCTGCGGGGTCTGTCGACGCGCCAGACAAAATTGAAGCTGTCTTCGAACTTTTGCGCCATCGATAGAGCGGAATACAGTAACAGTCCGAGACCGACGCCTGCCAATGTCGAGCCGCTGATGTTGTCGACAAAGCCAATGATGTTTGCCGTGAGTTCTTCGGCGCGCGGCCCGAGCGGCATGAGGAAGCTCAATAGCAGGGGCTCCATCCGCCGATGGAAGCCGAATCCCTTGAGCACCGAGAAGGTCAGCGCGAGCAGTGGAACGACAGCGAGTATCGTCGTATAGACGAGGCTCATGGCTCTGAGTTTGAGCTCACCAGAGGCGAGCTCGCGCGTCAGTGCGAACGCGTAGCGGCCGATGACGCGGAGCGCGCGCTCGAGCGCGGCCGCGGGTGGCGTTTCCGGCCACAGCCAGGCATCTATGCGTTGCGTGAGCTGTTCCATCGAATTCGCCGGGTCCGCGCTAACCTGTGAGGCGCTCGAGTGCCTCGACGTACTTCTCACGCGTGCGCGCGACGATGACCTCGGGCAGATGCGGCCCAGGTGCTTGCTTGTTCCAATCCAGCGTTTCGAGATAGTCGCGCACGTACTGCTTGTCGAAGCTCTTCGGCGAGGAACCGGGCGCGTAGCTTTCCAGCGGCCAGAACCGCGACGAGTCGGGCGTGAACACTTCGTCAATGAGCACGAGCCGACCGGCATCGTCTAAGCCGAATTCGAATTTCGTGTCAGCGATGATGATGCCGCGCTCGCGCGCGTACCGCGTGGCCCGCGCATAGAGCTCTTGCGAAACGTCGTGGACTTGTTGCGTGAGCTCGGCCCCGAGCAGCGCTTCGACGTCTTCGAGAGAAATGTTCTCATCGTGCGAGCCGGGTGCGGCTTTCGTGCTCGGTGTGAAGATCGGCTCACGCAGCTGTTCGGCGAGCTCGAGGCCGGGCGGCAGTGCCACGCCACTGACGCTCCCGGTCGCGCAATAGTCTTTCCAGCCGGAGCCGATCAGATAGCCCCTGACGACGGCTTCGACGGGCAATGGCTTGAGTTCCCGCACGACGACCGCTCGATCCTGGAGGAGCTCGCGCTCACCCTCATCGGTCAACACGTCGGCGACGTTGATCGCAGACAGATGGTTCGGAACGACGTCCGCGAGTTGCTCGAACCAGAATTTCGAGATCCGCGTGAGCACGATGCCCTTGCCGGGGATCGGATCAGGTAGGATTACATCGAACGCGGAAATACGGTCTGAAGCGACGATGAGCAGATGCTCGTCATCGACGCGATAGATATCGCGGACCTTGCCCCGGCCGAGCAACGCGAGACTTTCGAGATTGGATTCGTAGACGGCCGGGCTCTGCGGCTCACTCATGTCGATTTCGGTCCTTGTGGCTTGAACGCGCTGCGGCTGGAATAATAACGCCCAACGGTATTCTCAAGCTTGTGTATCGTTTTGCCGGGATCGGGGGATTGCAGGGGCGAGGGATGTCCGAAAGCGCAATGATGACCGTTCTGAGCCACTTCGAGCAACATTTCGTGCCGATTCCGTCGCGCCGGTGTGCGGCGCCTTATCGCATTGCCTGCGTCGAGAGCTTCAGTGCAGTGGGCCGGTAAAGCGTTCGGGGGCATCGTGGGCCTGATCGCGGGCGGGCCGATCGGCTCGTTACTCGGCCTCGTGCTCGGCCATCAGTTCGACCAG
>JAOTTJ010000206.1 GCA_029864465.1 Gammaproteobacteria bacterium
CAGCGTTATGCCGAAAAACTACCGAATCCCGGCGAGATCGTTTTTTTCGACCGTAGCTGGTACAACCGCGCAGTCGTCGAGCCGGTCATGAAATTCTGCACGGAGCAGGAACACCGCACGTTCATACAGCAGGTTCCGGAGTTCGAACATATGCTCTACGAGGACGGGCTCGAGATCATCAAGTTCTGGTTCTCGATCTCCAAAAATGTCCAGCAGGAACGCTTCGAGTCGCGCCGTTTGAATCCGCTGAAGCAGTGGAAGGTCAGCCCAGTCGATGACAAAGCTCAGGAGAACTGGGATCTGTACACACGCTACAAAGAGGAAATGTTCAGCAAGACACACATGTCCTATGCACCGTGGATCATCGTCAAGGCCAACGACAAAAAGAAGGCGCGCCTCGAGAGCATGCGTTACGCCCTATCGGTGCTGGACTTCGACGGCAAGGACAATCCCGGCACGAGCTTATATCCGGACCCGGATGTCGTGCTTCGCTATCATCGCTCCATCAATAGCATCGACTAACGCCTGGGGCCGACTTGCTGAAGATCTGCCGCGAACACGAAGACGCCCAGAGGCTCTAGTTCAGCACCGGCGTTGTCGTGGGTGGCCGGCGGCGCAAAGTCGCTTGCTCGTACGCGTACGTGATTCGCAACAACGTCCCTTCGCTGAAAGCACGGCCGAGAAACTCGATCCCGACTGGTAGACCATCAGCCGTGAAGCCGGCCGGTACCGTAATTGCCGGGAAACCGATCAACGGACTCAAGCGGCGATTGTTACCGCGACCGTAGCCTTGATCCCGTGCAGCGCTCGTCAGAGCATCCGGCGGAATAACCGTTGTCTGATGGTCGAACGTCGCATAGACGAGCGCGTCGAGCTCGGCATCGGCCATCGCGGCAAGCACCGACTCGCGGATCCGCTCCCTCGTCAACATGACGTCGAGATAGCCGATATCCCTCGTCGATTTGCCGACGACATTCATTAACGTCACTTCACGTGACGGAACCACGAGTCCCGTGAGCACAATCTCCTTGAGGCTCGAAACCGGCGCATGCGGAAGCCCTTCCAGATAATCGTTCGTTGCTTGCTCGGTCTCGAAAGTGTTGCTCGCGTACGTCGAATCGACAAGGTCAATGAGCGGGATCTCGACGGAATCGACGATCTCCGCGCCGAGCGCCCGCATGTCCTCGAGCGCGCGATCGATGACGGCACGGACTTGCGCGTAATCCTCAGACTCGGGGTCGGCCCGCGGATCCATGGGCTCGCGAATGACACCGATACGTGCGCCTTCCAAACCGTTCTCGTCAAGAAACGCCCGGTAGCTTGGCGGAGTCCGACCCACCGAGTACGCAGTGACAGGATCGTTCGGGTCGTAGCCGGACAGTGCGTCGAGAAGAATTGCTGTATCAGCAACGGTTCGCGTCATGGGTCCGAGCGTATCCTGCGTCGGATTCGCCGGCATCATGCCGTAGCGGCTCACCAGCGGTAGTGTCGGCCGCAAGCCGACGAGGCTGTGAACGGCCGCAGGCCCGCGGATCGAGCCTCCCGTGTCCTCACCGATCCCCACTAGGCCGAAGTTTGCGGCGATGCCCGCACCCGTTCCGGCGGAAGAACCACTCGGCAGCCGAGTCGGGTCGTAAGCATTGCGGACCATTCCGAACGCCGAGCCGACATAGCTGAATGCGTACTCGCCCATGTTCGTCTTGGCGAGGATGATCGCGCCCGCGTCTTTCATGCGCGTCACGATCGTCGCGTCACGCCCTGACATGAAACCGGCAAACACCGCCGAGCCGTAGGTCGTCGGCATGTCGCTCGTCTCGACTTGATCCTTGAGCAGGACCGGCACGCAATGCAGTGGCCCGACGAAACCGGACGACTCGAAGGCCGCATCGAGCGCATCCGCCTCCTCGCGTGCGCGCGGATTCACGAGCTGGATGGCGTTGAGCGCCGGCCCTTGCTTGTCGTAGGCCGCGATGCGAGACAGATAATCGTCCACGAGCTGGCGGCACGTTATCTGGCCATTACTGAGTGCGGCGTGCACATCGTCGATCGTCGCTTCGACTACGTCGAAGCCTTGCGCGCTCGTAATCGCCGATGCGAGAAGCGCTAGAAAGCCCGCAGCGATGCTCGCCGCAAGCCTGGGTCTACGCGCGGCACTTCTACTCATCGCCCCTCCTTCGGGTGATTCCACGAGTCGAACCTAGGGACTGGCGGGATGCTGCCCGCGCCCGGCGCTCTAGTCGGCCGCCGCTACCGCAATGACGTCGTACATGATTTTGGCGCCGGCCTCGGGCAGGCGCTCGACACCGAGCGTCGTCGTGCACGGATTCCAATCCCCGAGAAACTCCTGCACGACGCTGTTGCCGCCGCGCTCAGTATAGAATCGTG
The DNA here is from genome assembly GCA_029864465.1 of Gammaproteobacteria bacterium. Lineage (GTDB taxonomy): Bacteria > Pseudomonadota > Gammaproteobacteria > Steroidobacterales > Rariloculaceae > JAHEEM01. The sequence continues at coordinate 2,386 of JAOTTJ010000206.1, forward strand.
TGATCTTGATGACATCGCGCCACGTGATGCCCGCCTCGTCCAGAACTTGCTGGATGTTCTCGAGCATCATGCGTGTCTGCTCGTTGAGATCTTCGGGATAATCGAAATCGGCATCGGGTTCGAGATCCAAGGGTCGCGCAGTAATACCGGATAGAAATAAAAAGCCCATGTCCGACGTGACCCGGATGCCCGGCGGGAACGCAGTCGCGGAAACGTTTCTCGTATTGACGACTTGTATTGGCATAGTTTTGATTCCTATGAAACTGTTTTCTATCTGTGAACTGGGCAGGCTACGTGCCTCGCGGGATCGCTGCGACGATATCGATCTCCAGACGCGCAGGCTCGGAGCTCAGGTTGCGAATCTGCATTGTCGTCATCGCCGGCCACCAGTCCCAATAGCCGAAATACTCCGCCATGACCTCCTCGATCGCAGCGGACTCGGACAGGTCCTTCTGATAGCGATTTAGCTTCACGACGTTTTGCCATGTCAGTCCCTGGTCGTCGAGGACCTCTTTCAGGTTACGCATCACCATATGCGTCTGCCCGACGATATCCTCGGGCATGATCACTTCGTGAGCGACGTGCGGATGCAAGTGGTACAGGTCGAGCGCCGTCGCGCCGGCCAGGAAAAGCAGATCCATACCAGCGTCCGCCCGAACGTAAGTACCCCTCGGCAAGGCTGAGGAGCGATTACCCTGAGCGTTGACGCTCAGCGGAAACGAGAAGAGCTGTAGCCCGCTCAGCGCCGCCATTCCCGCGCTGCCGGTGACGAGAAAGTCACGCCTGTTCAGTAAGTCTCTCATCGATCCCCCTTCCCATCTCGGCCGGCGATTATCGCCGACCCGCTGACATTGTATTACTCCGCAAAGAGCGCCTTTGGCACCGACGCCACAACAACTTGAGTCTCGTTGACGGCTTCGGCGACTGAAAAGTCTACTGCGAGACTCGCCAGCGTATATGCATCTGCGGCGCTCAACCCGCGAGTCTCAACGAGAAAATCGATGGCTGCCATAAGCGCCTGGCGCAACGCACGATCCAGATCGAGATCGACGCCGATCAGCAGGTCGTGCGTAGGGGTCTCTGCACGCGGCATCGCTGTGCCAACGTTCTTGTGCAGCACGAAGCGAAAAACGCCCGTTGCAGACTGCTCCAACGCGGTCCCGCTGACCTCGCCGTGCCCCTGAACACCGTGCGGGTCGCCCGCATAGAACAGCGCGCCCTCATGAAAGACAGGCAGATACAGCCTCGACCCAGGCGTCAGCAGCTTGATATCGAGGTTGCCGCCATATGCGCCCGGTGGCCTGGAGCTCTGCACACCGGCGACCGTCACACCGGGCTGACCGACTGTCGGCGCCTGCGGCGCAACTGCCATGATGCCCATGAACGGCGCGATCGGGATACGTAATCCTTCTCCGAGCAAAGCGTACTCTCGACCGTTTGCGACGGCCGTGCGAATCAGCGTCCTACCGTCGCTGGTGATGTTCGCGCCGGCGTCCCCTGCCCGCGTGCCGGGATAAGCGTCACCGAGCGGTCCGCTACGGGCACCGCGTGAGTTGAAGCCGTAGGGGACGCGCGCACTGACCTCCAGTATCTGCACTTCGAGCATGTCCCCGGGCTCGGCACCGGAGATCGCAATCGGGCCGGTCAGCACGTGGGCACCGGTGCGTCCCTCGCGCGGGCGCGCAGGCCGAGAGGCCCAGAAATCACGCACGTCTTCGAGGATTTCTCCCGGAGCGATGCCGAATCCGCCGAGAAACGTGACCGGATCCTCGTCCTGGGTCGAGCCGTGATGCGAGAGCGTGTCGATGCGCACGGTGGTGCCTGGCTCGACGGTCAGCACCGGCGCCCTGTCGATCGGGATCCAGCCCCAGCTGAGGTTCTCAGGCCGTGACCGCAGATGGTGGTCGGCGATAATGGGCTGCGCCGAAGCCGACCCGGCGAGGGCGCTCATCGCAGCCGCCCCTATGAAGGCAAGCGCGGTTCTCCGTCGCCGCCGTCGCCACGCCCGCATGGCCCGTAACCGAACCTCTTCAATCGTCGACACAGAATGCTCCCCGTGACAGTATTTCGCTCTACTTGTGGACCCCAGTTTAACCCGATTTTGCCCCAGGGGCGGCCCGAGGCGAGGCGTCGGGCCGAATTGGGTCGGCTCGCAAATGTGACGAGCGTCGGTGTCAGGACCCGCACCGGCGTTTAACCTAACGGGCCAGGATTTGGCGTCACCGGTGCACAGGGACCCTCGGCCATGACCTCGAAAAACGACGGAAACGACAATCGCGACTCACGACTCGAGGAGCTTGCAGGTGCCCTCAAAGAGGCTCAGCTCATGCTGCTCAAGCAGAGTTCGCTACTGGAATCCGTAAGTAACAGCGAGACTGACTCAGCGCAAGAATTAGCCAATATGCGCGAGCAGGTCGCCATTATCACAGCCGAGCGGGATCAGCTGCAGAATCAGCTCCTCGCGCTCGAGCGCATGCAGACAGAAACAGTAACCTTGCCGGACGACGTTGAGATCGGGCCCGAAGAACTGGCTCCGTTGCCGACGATCGACGACCTCATGGCCGACCTCAGTGCGCTATCGGAGGAAAGCGTCAACGATAGCCCGATCGGACGCCTCGGCGGGCCGTCGGCTGAAAAGCCCGAGACCGCCGTCGACGAGATGATCTCCCCGACCGTCATAGCGCCCGAGGAATTCGCCAATCGGCCGGAGCCCGGAATGCACGGCAACGAACGATCGTTTCGGCTCCTGATCTATGTGGACTCCGACAAACGCGTTCGCGTGCCGCTGCAGACCGGCACGATGACTATCGGTCGTGCTGACTCGGCGAATATCCGACTCGACGGGCAGTTCGTTAGCCGCATCCACGCGAGGCTCGTTACGCGCCCGGAGGATACGGTTATCGAGGACGCAGGCAGCAAAAACGGCTTCAAGGTCAATTCGATTGCCGTCAAACGCCATACGCTGCGTCACGGCGATGTAATAGAGATCGGCAAGCGTCGCTTCACATTTGTCGATTCGGCGCAAGAGAACTGATACAGCACGCCACCACGACATCCTGGCTAGCGCTTGGGCATGTAGAGATCCGTGATCGTGCCTTCGGCCACTTCGGCTGCGAAGGCAAGCGTCTCCGACAGCGTCGGGTGTGGATGGATCGTCAGACCAATATCCGCCGCATCGCAACCCATCTCGATCGCCAGCGCCGCTTCAGCGATGAGGTCGCCCGCATTCGTGCCGACGATTCCCGCGCCAAGCAATTGGCCACTGTCCGGCGCGAAAAGCAGCTTCGTAATTCCCTCCGAACGACCGAGCGCCAGGGAGCGCCCACTCGCGGCCCACGGAAAAACGCCTTTCTCGTAGGCGATGCCATCGGTCTTGGCCTGATCTTCAGTCAGGCCGACCCACGCGATCTCGGGATCCGTGTACGCGACGGATGGAATAACGCGCGCATCGAAATGCGCCTTCTGACCCGCGGCTACCTCTGCCGCAACCTTGCCTTCGTGCGTGGCTTTGTGCGCGAGCATGGGCTCACCGACGATGTCGCCGATAGCAAAGATGTGAGGAACATTCGTGCGCATCTGCTTATC